>NZ_SHMI01000019.1:0-100460 GCF_004284735.1 Shinella sp. JR1-6
CGGCATCGTCGAAACGATTTATGGCGATCTGCTCCAATTGCGGGCTGGCTACTACGCCAAGATCGATCGACCCAACTAAAATTTCCCGCCAGCCGTTGCCGCATGTTCCGGCTGGCATTTGCCCCTGCGCGCCTCATGGCGACGGGGCCTTTTCTTCCAACACCGGAGGCCGCCCACCACCACCGTCGCCTACACAAGACGGGGCGGCCTCATACGGTCTTCGGCCGGCCGATCGCCATGCGAAAACCTTGGAACATCCGCCGGCTCAGCCGCTCGCCTTGAAATTAAGGCGAGCGGTTTCCGCGTTACTCAGCCGTGACGCCACCGTTACAACGCCAGGAAGTTTGTATGATACCATACTGATGCAATTTTAGGATGTCAGCATTAACCATTTCTTCACCTTCAAATTCCAGACTTTCTTGTGCCGCAAGCGCGGCGTGAAGCAACTCTAGGATTGGAGGACGAAGCGGTGAATAACAAGCAAGAAATCAACCATCTCCTGCTGATGGCCAAGCTACTAGCTTCTCAGCAAGATGATGGAATGCTCAGTTATTTTATCGGAATGGCGATCGAACAAAACCGGCAGACGCCAAGAAAGGTCAGCAAAACTGACCAAGCTGCTTGAGAGTTGCCTCCTGGACCTGGGTCCATGTTAATGGCGCAGCCCTTTTGTTCCGTCTCGTGCCATCTCGACAATCTCTCATCGCAATGGCAAAGTTTCCGCATCATGACGATGTAGCCATGGCCTCACAACCAATCTTGATCCACAAGCTCACGCCAGCCCAGATCGACCTCATCGATCGCTTGGCCTCACGCGACGACGTCCAAATGGACGGGCTCGCCTACCCGGATTTGGTTGCCTATCAGGAACTGGAGAAACTCGGTTTCGCTGAAATGCGCGTTGAGCCCCGAAGGAAGATCAGAATTGTTATCACGGACCAGGGGGCACAAGTCCGTGCCGCGGGCTACATCTCGAAGAAGCCCGTCGCCCGCCTTACTGAGCCACAGATTGCCGCTTTGCGCTTCCTCGCTGAAAGGCCGCGGCAATTCAACGATATCCCCGCCTCCATGAAAGACACGGTGCGCCGACTGCGGCTGCGCGGCTGGGCCGAGAGCCAAGAGGATGGGCAGTTCTGGACGAGGATCACTGCGGAAGGCTGGCAGCTCCTGAATCTACTCAATTATTAGCGGCATCTGCATAACTTCCCCCTCTTGATTTCAAGCGCCCCATTGTTCGGTGTCGGGTCTCGCCGATCTCCCGCGCCATCGACAACGGCAAATGGGCGACATATGGTTGAGGAACGCATCCGAGGAGGAAATCGAAAAGTCCACGAAAACGCGGAGCGCTCATGTCCCAGCACTACCATCAGATGCGCCACGGCGGGAACGAAGCTAAACGGTTGCTGCATGAGCGCCTTGCCCGTGAAGAAATCAGCGACGCGTCCTACGGCAAGATGGCCACAAACCATGACGACCGTACCTTCAAGATCGTTTGCTCCGTGCTCATGGTTATTTTCGGAGCTGCCGTTTTCGTTGTAACCAGTCTGGGATACTGAGAGGTGGCGATGTCTGGAGGTTTGGTGAACCTGATCGTGTTAGTCGCGATTCTGCTGATCTTCGCGAGCACGACCATCATCTTCTATGTCGCGGCGACCCGACGAGGCGGACGCAAGAGGCCGGGACTGGCAAAGCCCCCAAAGGCACACCACCGGCGGGTCAATCCGAAGACGGGCAGCCTATTCCCGTAAGCTCCTACACCCCACGATTGCCACCTCACTCGGTCCGATTGATTGCATGGGAGGTCGGCTGGCTTTCGGGGGCACCAGGCGTCCAGAACACGACGTACAGCGCGGCGAGCAGCAGCAGCACGCCGGAAATCGTTACCGCCGATCTGTTCATCTTGGCTGCTCCTTTCTCTCGGTTCATTGAACAATAGATATAGGAGGCGCGATTTGATTCGGAACGAGTCGGCGCTCATCGGTGCAAACTCATTGAAATCATTCGACGCAATTTTGCGTTCAGCACTCAACCCAAAACCGGGCCGAGCCCTCGACATCACCGCCCACTGGTGCAAATCTCACCCGCCACGATAGTTTGGAAAGCCCCAGCAATGACCAGGTCGCATAAAAAGGTCCCTATCACCGGCATCACGACCGCTGAAAGTGACAAAGAGTTCAAGAAGCGCGAACATCGCCGCGAGCGATCCGCGGTACGCGACGCCTTGGCGACCGGCACCGAACCGCCACACCCGAAGACGTTCGGCGATCCGTGGAATGGCGACAAGGATGGGAAGCGATACGTGACTGGCGATCAGGAAGCCGTACTGCGGAAGTGAAGCGACGCGAGCCGAACCATCGACAAGAATGACTCTCAGTGCGAGACTAACCCCCATGATCATCCGCCATCATCCTCTCCGACACATGCCCGTGCGCCATCGGGGCGCACCGGCTAAGTTCGGAGATAAAAATGGAACACGACGCTTCTTCTGATCGCGGCACGGTACTGCCTGCAGGGTCTTCTGCTCTCGTTGTAGAAGCGGGCGGCGTAATGTCGCTTCTGCTGGCAGACTATCCTGATGACGCAGAAATCCCGCTCTTGGTGCAAGTCCTAGCGGCCGTAGCGATTCATTCCACGGACAAGGATTGGATCGCTGAAGTGCTGGCGATCTTCGACGAAAAGCAAGCTTGGTCTTAGGGCGCGCCGGTTCGGTCGAACGCGAATGATCATCACCCTCGAACCGAAACTGCGGTGCGCGCGGTGCGGCAACCGGGAGGCCAATGACTTCGTGTTGGCGAAGATGGGGAGGGATTGAATGGGGACAGCATTGCGACGGGTATCGACACATGGTCAAACTCGCCGTAGGGTTGAATTCTCATCAAGGAGAAAGTCGATGACCCAACCAGTACCCCTCGGTGAGAATGCGTGGATTGGTAGGCACACGCTTATCTCCGCCGAGCGAGCCCATGCTCTTGGTCTGGTTACGCTCTATTGGAATTTCTGCGAGGCGGGACTCGCCGAGCTGGTCACGGACTACTCCGGTATGAAACCTGCCGATGCCGCGCATTTTCTCTATGGCGCAAACGCCGTATCCCTACTTGACCTGCTCCGTGGACTTGCCCGGCGAAATGAAAAGCGTCCTGATCTTCTGGAGGCCCTAGATCACGCGATAACCTGTGTTGATATCTGCCGCAGAAACAGAAATAACTTAGCTCACAGTTGGGTGAATTTCAAAGGTGATAAGCTATTTAAACCGAACCGCGCCAGAGGCGGCAACCCTTTCACAGAAGTTTTCTCCTTTGACCTGGGTGAAATCAGGGAGGTAGCTGAGGATTGCTACACTGCTGGACAATATTTGATGCATTTCGGCCTGCATCGGACCTATCTAGACCATCCGACGATAAGCGCGCCATTGCCAGAAAAACTTCAGATACCACAAACTCTGAAGAGCATTGATCGGATAGCTCCTGATACACCCTGATGCCTTCGGCCAGCATTGCTTTGCTTATATGGTTCATTCTGATTTTCCTTCATGGAGACAACATGACTGACGACGAACTGGTTGAGCGAGTTGCGCGCGCGATTTGCGCAGAGACCGGCAAGAGCCCTGACGAAGAGCTACAGAGCAATAAACTGGAGACTGTCAGGGAAGGATCGGCATTTGTGCAGCGCTACGTGACGCGACCTCGGTGGCACGACTTCCGCGAGGAAGCGCGCAAGCATATCGCTGCCTGGAAAGTTCTGCGCGCAGCGCTTCCAATGCCCTAACCGGAAGAGGTCATGCCGGAGTTGCCATTGACGCCGGATTGATAGCCAGTACGCTAGATCCCCGCCGCCCTCAACGCCTCTTGCTCGCCCTCGTAGAGCTCGACCCAACCCTCCTCGCGGGAAATTCGCCGATATGCCGCAAGGCCATCCTGGACGAAGGCGGGCCACGATTCGGCTGGCACCTGCACGGCCCGGCGCCCGTCTCGCAGGAGCGGCGGCCGAGCCTCGAGCTTGCCGTCCGGCCGCTGCACGACAGTGCAGCCCCGCATGGTCCACCCGCCGATTTCTACGTCGAATACCGCTTTCGTGCTGCCGCGTCCGGGCCGCATGTTGCTAACGTTGATCATGTCGTCTCCTTGTATGTGGTCACCGCCACCCGCAGCAACTCCGCTTCCATCACCGATGACAACGGAGCGGGCCGTGTCTCACCAGGCGTGCCGATCCGCGGCACTGATAGGGAATACCCATCGCCACGGCGGATGAGGGCGCAGCCCGGCAGTACCAGGCCAGCGACGTCGGCCGTGAATGTTGCGGAAATCCGTCCGCGTGTCGGATTCATGTTGGTGATTTTGATCATTTGGCCCTCGCTCTCAGGGTGATCAAAGTCGATCACCTCATCCCTGAATTGTTCTATTTGCCCAATTTCTTTTTTAGGAATTCGGCGCATAGTTGCCCTCGCAAGTTGCCCGAATCGAAGGAGGTTTGCCGTGCGTCGCCATGCGACAGAAATCGATCGTCTGCTCCGCCGCGTGCACGATCTGGCAGCGGAGGAAGGGCAGCATTTCCTCAAGTACCTTGCCGAGGTGGCTCTCTTGGAAAACACTTCGACAGGCGGCGCGGCGAACGAAAACTCTCTGCCGCGCCCGAACGCGTCGACGATAGATTAGCGGCTCAGCGTACCAAGACGCGCGAGCCGCCGGATCCGGGACGCGCCGGGGGCGTTCCGGATCCCAGCCCCCCCACCATGGGTCCCTTTCCAGCCTAAAAAAGCCCCCTGCGGGTCGGAAATCCCGGCGCTCGTCCAGGCACAGGTCGGCAACCTCAGCAACCCCGTTGCCGGTGTTGCCGAGCCTCCTGCGGCCTAACCGCTAATTCTCATCCGTCCGCCCATAGCGGCGCGTGTTCGTCCATTCGGTCGGCGTGGCCGGCGTGCCGTCCGGCGCGTTGTCGGCGACCTTGTCTTCAGTGGCGCTGCCACCCGTACTCTCGCTCCCGCCGCTCTTCTTGCTGCCCCCCGACTTCCCGTCGTACAGTTTGGCGCTGATCGCCGTGCGGTAGCCGTCTTTCTTGTTGTAGGTGTGCGTCGCTGTATCGATGATGTACGGCACACCATCCAATCCGGGCCGCACGCCCTCGAACAGCAGCGGCGCGCCGGCAACGATTGCTGTGTCGCCGGTCACGGTGACAGACGCCGCGCCTTCGCCACGCTTCAGGTCTTTGGCCTTGGACTGGGCGGCCTTGTCGGCCTCTGCCGCGTCGGCGTAGGGCTCGGCAATGCGATATACGCTGTCGCCGTCGGCATCGCTGTCTGCCTCGACCTCAATGCGTTTGGCCTGGTCCTTGTCTTCGTAGTACGCGACGACCTTCTGATATTTCGTCCGGTCGTTAGCCTCGAAGTTGCAGGTGCCCTGAATGACCCGCGGCGGCGTGACGACGACGGAGCCCATGAACGAGCCAGACGCCGCGTTGCCGGATCCGCGCTTGGAGAAAACCAAACGCCCGTCCTTGACCTTGAAGAGGCCGTTGTGGCGCTCGGCCAGGCGACGGAGAACGTGAATAGGCGTTTCGTCCTGCTGGCCGAACCATTCGTATTCGTGCTCGCCGATCTCGCTATCCACTGACGCGGAAAGCCCCATGTCGCCGGCAAGGTCGGACACGATGTCCTTGACCTTCTTCTTGTCCCAGTGCCGTTCCTTGCGTTCTTTCGCCTTGCTTTCCCGCATGTCGCGGGCCTTGCCGGAGATGGAGAGCGAGTACGGCAGGCACTTGGCGCTGACCTTGTCGACGACATATGTGCCCAGGCTGCGGGCCGCGCCGTAGCCTATGCGGATGTCTACGATGGCGCCCTTGCGCGGCAGGGCCAGGAACTGGGGCGGACCGTCGTTGAGTTCCATCTGGAACGTGTCGGATGCCAGGCCCTCCTTGTCCGTCACCGAAATGGAGACAAGGCGTTCGTAGAAGCCGCCGGCAACCGGGTTGCCGTCGACAGTGATTTGGACTTGGGGTTTCATATGCTACGCCTTTCAGGGCAATTGACCGGCCCCTTCCGCCACGGTTTTATGAGCGGCGAGAGGGGTGGATCATGGACTATGATTGGTCAGGAATGCGGACGCGACGAGTGCGAGTTGCACGCATGACGTTTGTGGCAGCGTTGTTCTTGCCGCCGCTGCTGGCTATTGCTGCTGCGCTCTCTGGCTTCGTCTAGTCGGTGTCGGCAGCCTCGACGGCGTTCTTCACAACTCCGCCGATGTCAGACATCACGGCTGCGGCTGTGTCCTTGGCGCTGGCGGCTTCGGTTATGTAAAAATTGTTGGTCTGGCGAAATTCCGGAGCCTGCTTATTTGTGACGCGCACGTCGGAAACGCCTCTGGTCGGCCCTAGCAACTGACCGATCGTGCCAGCATCCAGGGTTATTGGCCGATCGCCCGGCTGTGGACCTGCACCCAGCCCGGCGCGATGACGGCCACCTTCGAAGGCAACGCCGCGCCAAAGCGCGTTCTCGCGGTCAAGCGCTGGGAGCAGATCCGGATTCCCCTTAGTGGCGGACTCCATGGTGCCGTGAGGGACGGCGTTAAGAGCCTCGTAGCCGACCGATCCCGCAATGAAGGGAAGGCTGAAGCGCGCGCCCTTACCACCCCACTCAAGAGCTTTTGAGCCCCAGCGCCGCACAGCTTCGTAGGCCAGGATATCGAAAGTCGGACCGGAGTTCTTGCGACCCTTCTCTACCCAGTCCAGCGGACCGTTACCCGTCGGCTTGCTTCCCTTTGGCTTTCGCTTGCCGTCACGGTCTGGCAGATCCACGCCGTCGCCTGATAGTGCATCATAGATGCCCCCCAGACCCTTCAACGCCGCCAGGACGGTCGACGCTCCGGAGAGCAACATCATGGCGCCGGCGAGTTTCCGAATGGCACCTGCTACAAGGGCGAAGCCGATAGTCCATTTTAGAGCTTCGAGATAATATGGGCTCAGGTCGCTCAGAAACTTGACGACCGGATTGTCTCTGACTTCTTTCCCGAACTCGCGGATGGACTTTCCATATTCCTGAAATTGCCCGAATAACCTGCCATATTTATCGGCCGCACCGTCCGCGTCTTCTGCACCAAAAATGAAATCCCGGATGCCCTTCAGCGCATCGCTGCCGTCCGTGGCGCCAAGCCCCGAGAGGAAGCCGCCTATGCGGGACTGGAATTCGTCGAAGATCGTGAACCGGCTCCCGAGGGTATCCATCACGTGACCGAACTCGGCAATGCCCCCCTTAAGGGAAGGCAGCCAGCTAAGACCGATATCCTCGAAGACATACCCGATCTTATTGCGCAGGATCTGAAGGGCATTGGCCGTGGTGTCCGCGCGGGCCGTGAACTCACGGAAGGCCGATCCTGTGTATTTGGACTTGTCGGCAACAGAGTCGAGGGCTTTGTCCATCAGCTCGGTATTGGCGATCAACGGAGCAAACGCTTTCGCCTCATCGCCGAAGAAGCCGGACAGCAAGGAAATATGCTTATCCTTGGACTGCTTCGAAATCGCCTTCAGGACTTTCTTGACCGCGCCCGGAGCATCCTTCTGCATCTCCTTCGAGAGCGTCGGCAAGTCCAGCCCGAGAGCCTTCGCTACATCGCGCTGCTCCTTCTTCGCAAGAACCCCGGCCGTCATCTTCTTCGCCACGTTTTGCATGGCGGTAGCGGCGACTTCCGGCTGTGCGCCGGCGGCGATCATTGCGGAGCCCAGGGCCGCAACTTCCTCTTTAGCGAAACCGGCCATTTCGGAAAGCGAGCCTACCTTGAGGAGAAAGGTCGTTATTTCCGAACTCTTCGACGCCATGTTATTGCTGAGGTGGTTGACCGCATCAGCAAGATCGCCGGTCTCGGCAACGGTTAGGCCGAATTGGGTCTTGAGTTTCGCAAGGCTTTCGCCGGCATCTGCCGCAGTCATGTCGAACGCAATGCCGACACGTGACGCCATTTCGGCGAAGGCCTGAAGCTCGTTCGTCGCGATGCCAGATTCGCCGGCCGCCGCAAAGAGAGCTGCGATTTCCGTGCTGGCCATCGGAAGCTCCGTGGACATCTTCCGGATTGAGCGTGACATCACTTCGAACTGCGCATCCGAGGCGTTCACGACTTTCTTGACATCTGCGAAGGCCGACTCGAAGTCCATCGCCGCGCCGATTGTCGAACCGATGCCCTTGCTAACGCCGACGTATCCAGCGCCGAAGGCGAGCATTTGGGCACCAAATCCCCTCAACGGTGCCATCATCGCGGTCTGCTGGCGATCCAGGGCGGAGATGGCGCCGGAGACGCGGCGGACTGGGCCGGTCACCTGGTCCAGAAGCGTCAGTTTGAGGACGCTGCTTAGTTGTGCCATTGACCGGCCTCCTTTTTACTTCTTCACTTTGGCCATGTGAGCGGCAAGATGATCGGCGAGGCTGTCGAGAACCGGCTGTCCGTCAACCTCGTCGATTTCATCGACCACCGCACGGGGAAGGCCCGAGAAATGGGCGACGAGGTTCAGCAGGTCTTCACTGAAAGCGCCGAGCTGGCCCTGTGCGAGCGAGCCGACGGCGGTCATGACGACGGGATAGTCGCCAAGTCGGATGGCGCGCCAAGTAAGCGTGGAAACAGTCTCGGCGCCGTTGGTAACGGGCTTCTTGAGTTCAATGGAAGGCATGTGTGCTCCTAGAGAAAAGCCCGGCGCGATGGCCGGGCGATGGTGGACTGGTGTGGGGTGGGTTCAGGCCGCCGCCAGATCGGCCAGCGCCCGGACTACGGCGGCGTCGATCAGTGCCTTGATTTCCGATGCCGAGGTCATATCGACCAGTTCGGGGGCGACTTCCGCTCCAATAGAACTGCACCGCTGACGGACGCTGCCGCACTCGCTTCGCAGGAGCGCGATTGCGTCGTCGACGGTTACGACTTGAGTGCTTTCGCGCCCATATTCGATCTGTTTCAGCCTGGCAGCGTAGTTTTCCCTCACTGTTTCGGCGTCGGCCTTGGACCACAGCTCTTCACCGCCTGCGGACACTAGGGCCAAAGCGGCTTCTTGCGGGCCGTTGGTGTCCGCACTGCTGTCCGCAAACTGCCCCTGTGCGGACAGTGGTAACCGGTCACCAGAACGCCAGTTTACGTCGAGGTATGCCGGATCAATCGTTCCGTCCTTAAGCAGATGAATATGCTTGGTTTTCACCTTCCTGCGAACGACCTTGTCATCGCATCCGGCACGGCGTGCGAACTCACGTATTGATATGCCAAGAACCATGTCCGCGGACACCTTTTTGAACTACGTTATCGCCCAGAGCCGGGGGCTGTGTGACCGCTGGGCGGTCAAGAAGGGACACGATCCTTGACCTGGGGGGGGCTACCGGCGGCGCGCGTTCATCTCGGCGATCACCTTGGCCCAGCCCGTGAGCTCGGCCGGCTTCTCGCCCGTGGCTGCGGCGCCGTTCCGCTTGCCGTTGGCGCGAGCAACGACCTTGTCCCAGCCGTGTTGAAGGCGGCTGGGATCCTTGACCTCTTTACCGCTCATTCGCGCGGCCACACGGGCCCAGGCGGCTTTCGTCTCGGCCGCTTCCGCGGCCTCCCGTTCGGCGCGGCGGCGTGCTGCTTCCGCGACGAGGACGTCGTCGCGTGCCGTGACTGGTGCCGGCGTTGGTACTGCGGCGGTAGTCGCAGAGGGCTGTTCAGGCGGTTGGTAGCCGAAGCGGGCCTTGGCGATAGCGACGTTTCGCTGCGCCATCGCGACGGCCGCTGCCGCAATCATCTCTTTACGACGGTCGTGGTCAGACATCCGCGGCCTCCTTCGGTGCAAGGCTGTAGGAGAATTCAGCAACACGCTCGGGGCGCTTCGGTGCCGGCTTCAGTTCGGCGATAGCCTGCCTCGCTGCGTCATGGGCGTCATAGGCCGGCGTCCAATACGGTGTGGCGTCGGCGTCGAGCGGCGGGAGCACGATTTCGCTGGCGAGCGAACCGATGTGACGGCCGCCCGCATCGGGCAGAAACTTGGTGCGGCGGAAGCGTTTAAGTACGACCTCAAGAGTCCCGTGCTCAGACTGAACCACCCCGTAGGTCATCGGATTTTCGTCAGTATCAGAGCGGTCCCGCATCATGCCCCGGCGCCCCTTCTCGTGGGCGCGGACGTGTCGCTGAAGGTCTTCGCGAATGGGGGTAGCGCCATCGATCTCGGTCCAAAGATCAGCGATGTCCTCGCTCAAAACCTCCTGATAGAGATTTGCCTGCGAACGCGAATGCTCGGGACCTGCGAGAGCTGGCGCACCTGTCGGGCGGTCCTCATTGGCTTCGCGGACGGCCAGGGATGCCGCAGCGACCTCTGCAAGAAGGTCGCGGATCTGGAGGGCAGCCTTCGGATATTCACGGCGCAACCGCTTCTCGGCGGATTCGGACGCAGCCTTGGCATCGTCATAACGGCGCTGACGCTGATCAGCGGCTTCAGATTCGAGGGCCTCGGCGTGCTGCTTTTCCAGTTTGGCGATCACGGCCGTCGCACGATCCGCCTCGATCGATGCGTCGGTGATGCCGTCGTGGAGTTTTCGAAGTGCCGCGGGTGTTTCGCTCAGCAATGCTGCATCATATGCTGTTCTTGCCGTCTCAACGGCAGATTCTGCGGCCGTGAGATCGGCGCGTGCCTTTTCCAGCGCGACCGCAATGTCGCTGGAGGATTGGCGGCCAAGGCCAAAGAATTTTGTGACTTTCGACATTCAAGCTTCCTTCTTGTTGAGATCAGCGCGAAGAGCGCCGATGGTGGCGGCGTCGACGAACCGTGCAGAGACAGCGCCGCTGGCGGGTTCGTGTGCGCCGAAGACGACGATTTGATCGGCGATCGCAATAGTCGCGGCCGGTGGGGCGATGTGCACCGCAATGTCGGAGGCGGGAACTTCCTCGCGGAAGAGGAGATCGGTTACCGCCTGGTCGAACCGCGTACCTTCGCCGTCGGCCAGGGCCGCAAACGTTGACGTGGTTGCCGCGGCAGCGCCCAGGCTGGTTTCGGCGATGGACGCGATAAACAAACTGACGATTTCGTCGCGGGTGGCGCTTTCAGGGTAGCGGCGGCTGCCCTCGGTTTTCGAAAGAATCCCGGCATCCTGGAGGCGGGCGGCGATGTTTTGTGTGCGGCCAGGGCCGCGGCGGAGGTGGTGCGCGATGAGTTGCGCGCATTCGTGAAGGCGCATGGTTGCTCCTGAATTTTTGGGGGTTGCGAAATGGAAGGGCAAAAAAATGACCGCCTGCCTGCGGCCAAGTGCAGGCAGGCGGTCAGGTGATCGCGGACGTCCAAAGAACCGCGATCCACGGAGACTGGCCCCGCGTCGCGGGACCGCGCCGACGGGGAGATCGACCGTCGGTAGAAGGATAAACCGGCGGCGATTTCGGAATAGAAAAAGCCCCGTGCGAGACGGGGCCAAGTTGGGACATCGGAGAACGCCCTTATCTAAGGGGGCTGAGAATCGACCGAGTTGGTATTATGCGGCGATTTTTTCTGAAATTTTTTTCAGCGTCCGCTCCACTATCTTCCGGCCTTCATGCGATGCGGAGGACTCCGGATGCTCGAAACGCATGCCGATGGACCGGAAACTCGCGTCATCAAGGACCGCATCAAGCACTTCCAGGTCCACCTCGTCGATACCTGCGGCAGCCAGTTTCTCTGCGCGGTCCATTTCGGTCAGCACCTCATGCAATCCAGCGCTCGCCCCGCCCACGCCCTTCATTTCAGAAATTCCGGCGAGACGGCCGTAATCCGCGGCCACGCCATCGGGCAACAGCTTGGCGGGGGGCATCACCTTCGTGTTGGCAATGGCCGTTGCGAGGACGTTGTCATTTGCCACAGCCCGCGCCGTCCGTGGCGGCGAGGCGAGCGACCGAGGCGCGTTGGGGGACTGAGCGGATACATAGGTGCAGGCCGACTTCAGCCGCATGTACGCCTTGTCCTCCGCCGGCTGTGCTTCGACATGCTTCTCAGTTTCCGACTTCTCATTGTAGACCAACCCGAGCGGGTCGGCCGTGTAGGCAGGGCGGCGCTTTCGCCCCTTATAGTCGCCGTAGGCTACAAGCTCCCCATTGCGGAAGATGAGGCCGGTCAGTTTACCCCGCCAGTTCGTTGAGCCCCACAAGAGGTTACCCTCGATGAAGGAGAAGCCGCGACCAGCGTGCCGGAGCTCAACTCTTTCAGAATGACCGAAGCGGCATTTCTCGGTCACTACGTGTGGGCGATAAGCCGCGCCGAGGGCGTTCAGGTACTCTGGTATCGACGGCAGGAAGCTGCCCTGGTTGTGAACACGTTCGGCGCCCACGCCGGCGTCCTCGTTCTCGCCGACGGGCCGGTTGTCGTTGACGGCCGTGACGGGTGGGCGGAGGAGTTCCTTGACCAGACGCAAGGGGACGATGAGCGGCGACTTTTTTTCCACCATCCACCGCTCAATTCTGGTGGCGTGCTGGCCGTGCTTGTCTGCCGTCCCGGCGGCGTTGCGCTCTGCGAGCCAGCCAGGGGGCGGACCATCATTAGGAAGGCGGACGGGCACGCGAGGCTGGCGGGCCGTGATGCGCGAACCTATCCACTCCTTCGAACCGAGGTGAGGTGCAGAACGGAAGGGGCGAATTCGCTGCGGTGCGTAGTCTTTCCACTCAATGTGAGCGGGCTTGGGCGGGACGAGCCAGCCGCGGGAGTCGTAGCTTTCGCGACCGGCATCATGCGGGCCGCTCTTGCCCCACGCGCGGACGGTGGCGACAGAGGTGTAGAGCCGGTGCCCGACGGGCACGGCTTTGCTGCGGATAAAGGTCATGAGTTTCCCGATGTCTGGAAGAATATGGCGCCGCCGGTTCTCGGTCTTTGCGCAAGCGGAATCGCGGCCGTCAAACCGCAATTCTAAAGATAGTACCGTTTTACAAATTTGTCAAGCTTTTTGTTGACTTCACTCGCCGAATAGTGTATAGGCCGCGCCCCTTGCAGTCGATGGAACCAAAATCACAACGAGACGTTTGTGGCCGCGGAGGTGCCCATGGACAACAGAGAAGATCGAATTCGACGCCGTGCGTACGAACTCTGGCAGGCAGCGGGGTCGCCTCGTGGAGACGGGGCGGAATTTTGGCTGCAGGCCGAAGCGGAGGTCGCTCAAAGCGATCCAGCAATCGCCGAGGACACCCCCGACGCTGCCGCGCGCCGCGAGATTGAGCGTGAGAGGCCGGAGACCGTGCTGAAGGTTGGCGGGCAGAAGAAGAAATAGTCGGAGCCCTGCGGACTTGCGGACCGATAGTGCGCTACCCATATTGCGTTGCAGCACAAGGAGATTTGTATGACAATTAATTTCCGAAATCCCATCGCTGACCTCCGGAAGAGCACTGGATATGACCTTGATAAGCTTTCGCTGATCAGCGGGCTGACAGTCACGGAGATTGCGAAGCTGGAGAGCGGCGAGCTTATCGATCCGGCGAAGATCGCAAGGCTGTTCGCGGCGGCTGGGATCAAACAGGTCTGAGGGGAGAACCGAGATCACCCTTCTTTTCGAAACCCTCCAAAAATTGGAGGGTTTCTCGTTTTGTCGGTAAACCAGGCGGCCCACAAGAACGTGGGTGGTGCACTGTTGATACAATATTTAGAATTGTGACGGATAATGCCTCCATCTGGAGGTGAAGCCATGACAGATCGCATCTTGCGCATCGCATTCTTGATTCTGACGGCGCTTAGCATCGTGAAGTTGTTGCCCTTAAATGTCCCGGGTTTGCCGCTCGGCGGCTCAGACGCTAGTCAAATGGCAATTGTCGCCGGCACAGCCTGGCTGGTTGCCGAGGCGAGCAGCATAATTCGAGGTGAATAATGGCGGTACAAAATCGAATCTCCGTATCTTTCCCCGACCAGGAGTTCGACGTGTTGGAGCGATTGTCGGCGCAGACACAAAAGAGCAAAGCGGAACTCATTCGTACCATCGTGACCGAGTTCTTGCGTGAAAACCCCAATCGCTTTCGCCTGCCTACTTCGCTAGGCATCACTCGGGAGAAGAATCTTGTGCTGCCGGAGTAGTGAACCGACTTCACATTCCGGAGTATACTAACCGAGAACGGCGATGAATTGCGCTCTTCAATTGACTATTGTCAGATCACGTAAAACTCCGATTGCCAACACAACTCCTAAGCGATAGCGTTTGCAACGCTAGCTAGCAATGGAGGATTGAATGGCAAGCTGCAAAGATGGAAGCGGTGATACGTGGGAAATCTATCAGGCCAACGACGGTTGGCGGTGGAGAAGAACAGCGAGCAACGGCAGAATTGTCGGTGCGGCATCCCAGGGATATTCAAACCGGTCAGACTGTGTGGACAATGCGAAACGTAATGGCATGACCTGCAACCCTGCTTAAGGGGTACATACCCCCCCCCTCACTCTCCTATCTCTCCTCACTCTTGGGAAAACCAAGAGTTAAGAGTGAGGAGAGTGAGGGGGGTACACAGGGGGCGCTACCTTCCGGCCAACTTGTACTGGCCGTAACCGACTTTCTCGATCTCGCCTGCTTTCACCATCTGGCGAAGCAGGTACTTTACGTTGCCTTCCTTCATGCCGGCCTCTTTCGCGATTTCGGTTGGACTGAGCGCATAGGTGGCCTCAGTAAGAATCTCTAGGATCTTGCGCCGTTGGTCGGAACGCTTCACGTCATCGGCATCGCCGAGCACGGTCCAGACACCTTTGTCGAAGCGAAGGGCCTTCTCGATTTCTTCGATGTCGCGGCCACGCCCATATAGCTTCGGTCCGTCCGCCGTCCGGTTCAGAACGAGCGTCGTGTCGGCCGCACCAGTCAGGCCGTTAGTGCCGGAAACGGCCTCAAGAGGATCCTCCGCTTCGGCCTTTCGGACGTGGTGCACTACGACGAGCGCAAGGCGATGCTCGCTCGCATATTGCTGTAGTGGCGATATCGCATCGTAGTCCGCTGCATATGCATCCTGGTTGCCCTTCTTGGGTGGACGAACCATGGATAGCGTGTCGATGATGATCAGCTTTGGATCCTCTGAGGATTTCCGCCACGCATCAAGTTCCTCAATCAGGCCAGAACCGATCCTCGCCGAACGGGTCTGAAGAGTCAGGCGCGACATGTCAGGCCGAACCTGCGGCGGCGTAAGAACCACTCGCAAGCGGTCCTGAAGGCGTCGTCGATTGTCTTCCAGGGCGAGATACAAAACGTCCCCTTGCTCGCACTCGACGCCCAACGTCGTGCCACCGGTTGCGACGGCAACACAGAAGCCGAGCGCCATCCAGGACTTCCCAAGCTTCGGCCGGCCGGCGAGGATCGTTAGGCCCTCAGCAACATAGTCTTGAACAACATAGTTGACCGGCGGAAAATCCATGCCGAGGAGCGCCTCGGCGTTGATCGGGCCGGAGTCCGGTGAGGCCTTGTTGTCATTGGCCGCCTCGAGCTTGACGAAAGGCTCGCCCGGCTCCGAGGTTTTAATCTTCGGTAGCGGCGCCATTATGCGGCCTCCTTTACATCGGCGAAATCCTTGCCCGGCAGACCTGGCATGGTGAGCGTTACTCGCCGTCCGGCAGCGTGCCATCGCTCGCCCACCTCGTTCGCCGCCTTCACTCCGGCGGCGTCGTGATCGGCGAAGACGGTCAACTGGTCGATGCCGGGAAGCACGGGCAAGCCTTGCATGATGCTGGAGGAAAGGCACGCCCAGATCGGCCGTGCGCCCGTCGCCAGCGCTGTTTCGATACCTTCGGCGATGGAGATCTCGGTGGCACCAGGATCGTCATAGAGGCGCACGACGCCGCCGGAAGCGCGTCCATGCATCAGCCGGCCGGTCTTGTTGCCGTCCTGGTCGAGGATCGTCTCGTGGTAGCCGATCGGGCTGCCCGTTGCCGCGTCCGTGATGATGCCGATCAATGCTCGGCTCATCGGGCGGAACCGCCATCCGTCCCCGTCGTAGGAAAGCCCGCGGCTCTCCAGATATCGCTCGCCGAGGGTGCCGGCGATCGGGATGCATTGCGCCCATAGCCGGGCCATAGCTGCGATGCGAGCGGCCGAGCTTCCAGACGACACAGCTACTGCGGGTGCAGCTACAGCGACAGGACGCTCGTCGGACATGCCGAGCACTGCCTTCACATGGTCCTTGCAGGCCCGCCAGTCGTCGCCGGCAAAGCTGTTGACCGTAAAGGAACCGTCGGCGTGGAAGGTAACGGAGAGCGACCGGTCGCGCCTTGAATGACTGGGGCCGGGGCAGAGGATGCGGTTGCCGCGGGCGTCTCCGCCAAGAAGACGTGCGGCGGCTTTAATGTCGATTGCGGTCATCGGCGGTCACTGCCTCATATTGGTCGATTGCAAGTTTCGTGATTTCGGTGGCGAGAGCCGTGGCGAATGTCGCGACCCGGCGATGTCCGGACTGTGGCGCGAACGTCAGACGACGGCCGTCCCGCATGCGCAGGAGGCGCAAGCCGTACATTCTGACGCTGTCATTTAGTTGAAGGTCGAACGTTGCCAGCGCTCGATGGCCGTCGGTCGGCTCGTCAATCGGTTTAAGGTCTAGGATTTCCATGTGGCTCCTTTCAGATGGGCGCACGAAGGCGCTGCCCGCCGACTGGCGCCGGCGGGGTGATGGTGGTGCGTTTTTAACGTAGGGGTCGCCGGTTCGTATCTACGGCAATGATTGGCAACGAATGGGTGTTTTCAGGCGCGTTTTGGCGCCACGAGCTACTGCGAAAAATGCCGGATTTCCAGGCTTTCCGGGCTCATTCTCGTTGTTCGGGACGTGGGGGTCGAGTGTTCGAATCACTCCACTCCGACCAGCTCGAACCCCTGAAATTCAGGCGGTTCTGACATTCTCCCGAATCCCAAAAAAATCCTTCCTAAGCCCAGCAGACCGCTCGCAGCATCCCGCGCGGCTTTGCGATCTTCATCAAGATAGGATAACGGTCCGGCTTCGCGAACATTGCCCGGATTCACCTTCGAGGAAGACCATGGCCAAGAAACCCAAGCTCGAGCATTCCGAACTGTCCGGCGAATATACCGAGGACGGCGTCACGGTCCTCGTCGACATCTTCCGCCCGGCCGGAACGCAAGAGGACTGGAAGCTGGAGGTCGTCACGGAGAAGGAAGATCTCTTCGAATGGGACGAGCCCTTTGCCACGGACCGGGAAGCCTTCGACGAATTTCTCGCGACCGTCGCCCGCGACGGCATCCAGTCGTTCCTCGAAGACGACGACGTGCCGACGACGCATTGACGGCGACCGGCCAACCGCACCCTCCCCAGCGCCGAAAACACCCCACCGCGATTGCGGGCGGGGCTTTTCCGGCGACGAGCAGGCAAGGCGGGCACGAAAAGCGCACATACGACCAAATTTGTTCTTCCGCTCGTGAATAAGGCTTCTTGCATGAACGTCTTGCCGCCATAAGATGCCATGGACTCACGGCGGGGGCCGATCCGAAGCTGCAACGATGCACGCCGGCGGTGACGATACGCGCCCGAAAACGACAACACACGAACTCTGCTTGAAGGGGTACAGCAATGACGGGAACGGGCAAACTCACCAAGACAGTCACCGCGACGGGATCACAGTTCGTCGATTCCGTTCTCAGCGGCTTCGCCTGGGGCGGCACCGGCGTCACCTATGCCTTCCCCACATCGACGAGCAGCTACTCCTACAGCGGCGAGCCCGACAACAATTTCGGGGCCGTCTCGGCCATGCAGAAGAACGCCGCACTCTTCATCATGGAGAAGAGCTTCGGCGGCGGTGCGAATGACGGTTTCTCCGTCGAAGGGTTCACCAACCTGAATTTTTCTGCCGGCACGACCAGCACCGCGATCTTGCGCTTCGCCCAGTCGGACGATGCCAAACCGACCGCCCACGCCTATTACCCGGACACCGGCGCCACCGGCGGCGACATCTGGTTCAGCACGGAATATGCCGGCACCATCAACGATTACCGCACGCCGAAGGCCGGCAACTACGCCTGGCACACGCTCGTCCACGAACTCGGCCATGCGCTCGGCCTGAAGCATGCCCATGAAACCGATACGTTCGGTGCGATCCAGAGCGAATGGAACAGTCCCGAATACTCGGTGATGACCTACAACTCCTTCGCCGGCGACAATGCCAGCGGCTATCAGTACGAAGAGTTCGGCGGTCCGCAGACCTTCATGATGGCCGATATCTACGCGCTGCAGCACATGTATGGCGCGGACTACACGACGAACAAGGGCGCAACCGTCTACAAGTGGAAGCCGGGCAGCGGCGATACCTTCGTCAACGGCAAGGTCGCCATCGATGCCGGCGGCGACCGCATCTTCGCCACGGTCTGGGATGGCGGCGGCACCGACACCTACGACCTCAGCGCCTACAAGACGGGCGTCGAGATCGATCTGCGTCCTGGCGCCTATTCCATGTTCAGCAAGACCCAGCTCGGCTATCTCGGCGGCGGGCCGAACGACGGCTATGCCCGCGGCAACATCTTCAACGCGCTGCTCTTCAACGGCGATCTGCGTTCGCTCATCGAGAACGCCAAGGGCGGCTCGGGCAACGACACGATCCTCGGCAACCAGGGCAAGAACTACCTGATCGGCAATGGCGGCAGCGACACGCTCAAGGGCGCGGCCGGCAATGACAAGCTTGCCGGCGGCACGGGCAACGACACGCTGACCGGCGGCAAGGGCTCGGACATCTTCATCTTCAAGAAGGGTTACGGCCGCGACACGATCACCGACTTCAAGAACAATGTCGATGATATCGACCTGCGCTCCTACAATTTCTCCAGCGTCAACAAGGTGTTGGCCAAGGCCGATCAGGTCGGCAGCGACGTGCATATCGAGCTCGGCGGCAACGACGTCCTGATCCTCAAGAAGTTCAGCCTCAGCAATCTCGACAAGGGCGACTTCCTTCTGTGACACCCGCTGCGCGGGGGCCCGGTGCGAAACCGCCGGGTCCTCTCCGCAGGCGGTTCCCGCTGCACCGCAAACTGTTGCAAATCCGCACGTTTGAGACGTCTTCGCTGGGGACGACGGCAAAGTTGGCGCGGCGGCGATTCCCCTTTTCGGCGCGCTGCGCTATGGCGGTGCCAGGCTCACATTCACGGCCGCACCAAAGCCCCAAGGAAATGGCACCCATGAACTCCCGCATTGCAATTCTGGCAGGCGTCGCGCTTGCCCTCGCCGGATGCACCACCGTCTCCGTCGCGTCCAACCCGTTGCAGGCCCGCTGGAACGGCAAGACCGCCGGCAGCTTCTTCGCGGCCAATGGCCCGCCGATCTCCGACACGGCCGGCGCGGGCGGCACGACGCTCTACAAGTGGCGCGGCGGCTTCGTGAAGGGCAAGTCCTGCACCGTGGAGCTGGCGGTGAGCGAGGCCTACCGGATCAACACCATCCGCGCCGTCGGCGACCGCGTCGATCCGAAGGGCGGCCCGACCCATTGCGAGAAGGTTCTCGACGCGGCGTCGTAAGCGGCAGCCTGACCGACCCTCTCCAAGGCCGCGCGAAAACGCGGCCTTTTTCTTGGAGCACACCATGGACGAAGACCGCCTCTACCACGACCCGGAGCTTGCCGATTTCTACGACCTGGAAAACGGCTGGGAGCGTTCGCCGGATTTCGCCTGTTGCAAAACACTGGCCGAAGGGGCGGAGAGCGTGCTGGATCTTGGCTGCGGCACGGGCGCGCTTGCCGTTGCACTCGCCGGCGGCCGCACGGTGGTCGGTGTCGATCCGGCCCCGGCCATGCTCGCCATCGCCCGCGGAAAGCCTGGTGCCGAAGGCGTCGACTTCGTCGAGGGCGACGCACGTACGCTGCGGCTCGGCCGCCGCTTCGCGCTGGTCGTGCTGACCGGCCATGCCTTCCAGGTCTTCCTGACGCGGGAAGATCGCGCCGCGGTCCTCGCGACCATCGCCGCGCATCTAGCGCCCGACGGCCGCTTCGTCTTCGACAGCCGCAATCCCGCCTGCCGGGAATGGGAGGAATGGGGGCCGGAGGCGTCGATGCGCCTCGTCGATCATCCCCGCTTCGGCCCCGTCGCCGCCTGGAACGACGTCGCCCACGATGCCGCGACGGGCATCGTCACCTACGGCACCCACTACGAGATCCGCGCCACCGGAAAACGCCTCTCCGCCGTCTCCCGCATCGCCTTTCCCGAAAAGGCGGAGCTGGAGACGCTTATCGCCGGGGCAGGCCTGCGCGTGGACCGCTGGCTCGGGGACTGGGAAGGAAACGACTGGCAGCCGGGCACACCGGAACTGATCCCGCTGGGCGGGCTTGCCTAGGCATCTTCGGTAAACATGGGTTCACCGGCAACGCTCTAGCCACCGTTCAGGGCGGGATGACGGGCTGTGGGCGTTCGGAAGGCCTACGCGCGTGCCTGACAACGACGGCGCCCTGCGTGGGGACATGCGATGCAGGTGGCCTGTTCCAGACGCCCGCCGGGCTTTGCCGGCGGGTGTCTGCTTTCGATCAGTCCAGCAGATCGGCAGGCACCTTGCCGCCGTTTTCGGCGAGGGCCTTCAGCAAGGCCTTGTGCAGCCAGATGTTCATGCTGGCGGAATCGTTCTTGTCGCCGGTATAGCCGAGCTCGTCGGCCAGCTCCTTGCGCTCCTTGAGGCTGGCATCCATGCCGAGGGCCTTCATCATGTCAACGATGGAGCGGCGCCAGTCGAGCTTCTGGCCATTCTTGGCAACGGCCGCGTCGAGGACCGCGGCGACGTCCACCGGCTGGCTCGGCGTGGCGACGGCGGGCTGGCTTCCGGTCGTTTTCGCCACCGTTTCGCTGCCGGCCGCCGGCGTGGCGGAAACATCCGCGGTTGCCGGCTTCACGGCTTCGGCCGTGATGGTTTCCGCCGGCTTTTCCTCTGCCTTGCCGAAAAGCTTTTCCTTGATGGAACTGAAGATACCCATGTCTTGCTCCCTGTTGATCTCTACCGGCTCTGACTCGGCAAGACCAACATAGAGGCGCCGCTCTTCATTTCAATGAAAGCTGCGCATGGAGAGGGAGAAACGATGCGGGTCGCCGGCCTGGCTATCACCAGTCCTGCAGCGCAGATGAATCCATGGGGAAAGCCGTGGCTGGGGCGCCAGGATTCGAACCTGGGAATGCCGGTACCAAAAACCGGTGCCTTACCGCTTGGCGACGCCCCAACACGGCGCAAGCCTGATAGCAAAGGCGGGCGGCATGGACAATGCTTAACTTCCGGTTCGGGGTGATTATTCTCCGGGCGGTACGTGCGAATGGCGACGAACTGCCGCTTGGTGCTTGGCAGGGGCGCGAGGCGGCGATAGGGTCCGGTCGAACGATCGCCTTTCGGCGGGCGTCCGGCACCGGCCGGGCTTTCCCCGCCCTGCCCTTTCCCGTGAGGAGCCCGCCATGCCCCAGTTCCGCGCCCGCCCGCCGGCCGTACCCACCGTTCTCCTCGACGATGCCGTCGTGCGTGTCACGCGCTGGGATTTCGAACCGGGCGCCGATACCGGCCATCATGTGCACGGGCTCGGTTATGTCGTCGTGCCGATGACCGATTGCGACTTCCTGATCGAGGAGGAGACCGGCGACCGGCGGGTGCACACCAAGACGGGCGCCGTCTACCGGCGCGAGGCGGGCGTGGCACACAATGTCGTCAATGGCGGCGACGCGCCGATGAGCTTCATCGAGATCGAATACAAGTGACGACGGCAAGCGACACTGGCCGGGAAGCGCCGCGGTTCGACCTCGAATTCAAGCCCGCCCATGGCGAGGCCGTGCCCGTGGCGACGCGCGTGCAGCGCATCACCGTCAACAATCCGGGCCCCTTCACCTTCCACGGCACCAACAGCTACATCGTCGGCGACCGCTCGGTGGCGGTGATCGACCCCGGCCCCGAGGACGAAGCGCATTTTGCGGCGCTGATGCGGGCACTCGCCGGGCGCGACGTGACCCACATCGCCGTCAGCCATACGCACCGCGACCACTCGCCGCTCGCCCGCCGGCTGAAGGCGGAGACGGGCGCGATCATCGTCGCGGAAGGGCCGCACCGCGCCGCACGGCCGCTGCATGCCGGCGAGAGCAATCCCTTTGCGGAAAGCGCGGACGTGGACTTCGCGCCCGATATCGCGCTTGGCCATGGCGAGAGCGTGGCGGGCGACGGCTGGGCGCTGACGGCACTGCTCACCCCCGGCCATACCGCCAACCATGCCGCCTTCGCGCTCGACGGGCCCGACGGCATCGTCTTTTCCGCCGACCATGTCATGGCCTGGGCGACCACCATCGTGGCGCCGCCGGATGGCGCCATGGCGGACTACATGGCCTCGCTCGAACGGCTTCTGGAGCGCGACGACCGGCTCTACCTGCCCGGCCATGGCGGCCCCGTCACCGAGCCGGCGGCCTTTCTGCGTGGGCTGAGGACCCACCGGCGCATGCGCGAGCGGGCCGTGCGCGAGCGTGTGCGCGCCGGAGACCGGCTGATTGCGGACATGGTGAAGGTGATCTACCGCGAAACGGATCCGCGCCTGCATGGCGCGGCGGCACTTTCCGTGCTGGCGCATCTGGAGGACCTCGTCGCGCGCGGCGAGGTGGTCACGGAAGGCCCGCCCGCGCTGAAGGGGCTCTATTTCCCCGCCCCCGGCCTCTGAGGTTTTCGACACAGCGGCGGATCGAAGGGCCTCAGTCGCCGGCAATGCCCAGGAGTTCGGCGTCGAGCGCCTTCAGGTAGCCTTCGACCAGTTCCGCGCCAATGCCGAGATCGTGCGGGCCGTAACGCGAGGCGGCGCGCATGTCGACGAGCGTCGTCTCCGCCTCCTCGCGCAGGCGGATGACAAGATCGAAGCGGAAGCCGAAGACCGGCGAGCGCCACTCCCCCTGCAGGAGAACGTCGCCGGGACCGCCGATGCGGGGAAGAAGCGGCGTATCCAGCGGGCGCGCCTCGGGGATCGGCACGTCACCCAGCGCTTCCTGGCTCTTGGCCACCTTGGCCGGATCGACGACGAGGTCTTCGAGGTCGGCGAGGATGTTGTCGAGCCCGTCCTCGGCGGTGATGGTAATGCCATAGGCGGCGGCGACCTTGCGCACCCCCTGGTAGACACGGTCGAGCGCGCCGTCGTAACGGCGGCCCGAAAGGCCGGGATAGGCCTCGAGCTGCACCGCGCGGTCGCGCGGGCCGACCGGGCCGATGCGCGGCAGCCAGTCCTGCTCGGCGGCGGGCTCGGCAAGCCAGGGCGGGGCGGTGGCCGTATCCGTCGTCACGTCGTAGAGCGCCGGCTTGTAAAAATAGGCATAGGCGGCAGCACCGGTGAAACCGAGCGGCAGCAGGCAGAGCAGCAGCGCCATCAGCGCCGCCTTGCCGCCGCGCGCGCCGACATGCCAGAGTTGCGCGAGACCGATCGCCGCCAGCAGCATGGCAAGGACGGCCATGGCGGCGGAAAAGCCGGCCAGCGCCAGTAAGTGCGGCGTGGTGAGCGGGCCGAAACGATGCGACAGCACGACGGCGACGAACAGCAGACAGGAAAACAGCGCCATGCGCCGCGCCCAGTGCGCCGCATGCGAAACGGGCCGTTCGTACTGGATCGTGATTGCCATGGCCTCACCGGATGCGCGCGCGGCGCTCGCTGCCGCGTCCTTTTCCTACTGCAAATTTGCCGAAACCGGAATCGATTTAAGACATTGCGGCGTACCGTTCAGGTTCTACGGAAACCTGAAGCACCGCCCACCGCGCCATGCGACCTCCTGGCCGGGGACAACATGCGGCAGAGCGGCAAAAATCCTTGCGTGCCGCAAATTCGCCACGCTCGTTAACGACGGTTTACGAACGGGGGTAGACCAAGGAGCAAGATGATGTTGCCGACGCAGACGGCCGCCGACACCGCTATCACCGCGCCCACGGGCGAACCCGCACTCCCCCTGGAGCTTCTGGAGCTCGAACTGTCGCTCGACGGCTTTTCCGGCGACGAGGCTGGCTTTGCCGAGGCCGTGCGCACTGCCGCCGGCCAACTGGGCGGTGACTTCCTTTTCGACCTGCCCGCCTCCGGCCTTGCCGAGGATTGCCGGCGCATCGCCGCGCTGCGCGTGCCGCAGGGCGAGGGTGGCGCGCTCGCCGTGGTCTTCGCGTTGCTCGATGCGGAGGGGACCGCCATTCGCGTGGAGGCGCCCGACGAGACGACGAAGGACCTCAAGCGATTCGCCGATGCCTTCGTGGATGTGCTGCAACGCATCTAGGTACAAGGCCGCGACCGAGTCGCCACTGCGCTTCGGGATCCTGACTGCACGACTGCCATTGCCGCAAGGCGGCTGCACCCTCGTGCACGGCCGGCTTGGGGACGGCCCCGGCGCACTCCGCCCGGGTGGAGATTGCCGGAAGCCCTTGCCGCGGCGCGCCGACGGGCCTATCCATGGCGCGCAACAGTTCGCCGGAGCCCGCATGCCCAAGATGCTTCTTCGTTTCGCCGCCCTCGCCGCCACCGCCCTTTTCCTCGCCGGCTGCCAGACGGCTGCCGAAGTGCGCGCCAATGACGAGGCCAAGTGCCGGTCCTACGGTTTTCGCCCGGGCACGGACGCCTTTGCCGAATGCCTGCAGCGTATCGAACTCGACCGTCGCGCGGACTTCCGCGCGGCGCGCCTGCAATCGCCGATGTGGGACCGGCCGACCTATATCTATGTGCCCGTTCGGCGGCGCTAGAGCCTTTCCAGCCGAAGCGAGACACAGCACAGCGGTCGTCAGGCCTTGCCGTTGAACGCCGCCTGCGCTGCGGCAAGCCGGGCGATCGGCACGCGGAAGGGCGAACAGGAGACATAGTCGAGCCCGGCCTCCTCGCAGAAATGGATCGAGGCCGGGTCGCCGCCATGCTCACCGCAGATGCCGAGCTTCAGGTCGTTGCGCGTGCTCCGGCCGCGCTCGGCGGCGATGCGGATGAGTTCGCCCACCCCGTCGAAATCAAGCTGCACGAACGGGTCCTGCTCGACGATGCCCTTCTGGATATAGGTCGACAGGAACGCCGAGGCGTCGTCGCGTGAAATGCCGAAGGTCGTCTGCGTCAGGTCGTTGGTGCCGAAGGAGAAGAACTCGGCCGATTCGGCGATGACATGGGCGCGAAGGGCGGCGCGCGGCAGCTCGATCATCGTCCCGACGAGATAGTCGATGGCGACGCCGGTTTCCGCGATCACCGCCTTGGCGACCGCCTCGATGCGGGCCTTGACGTAATCCAGCTCCGCCTTGAGGCCGACGAGCGGCACCATGATCTCCGGCTCGACGGCCGCACCGGTCGTCTTGGCCGCCTCCGCGGCGGCCTCGAAGATGGCGCGCGCCTGCATCTCGGCAATCTCCGGATAGGAGATGGCAAGGCGGCAGCCGCGATGGCCGAGCATGGGATTGAACTCGTGCAGCGTATCGACGCGCCGGCGCAGCGCCGCCTCCTCGATGGCAAGGGCGGTCGCCACTTCGGCGATCTCCTCGTCGCTCTTCGGCAGGAACTCGTGCAACGGCGGATCGAGCAGGCGGATCGTCACCGGCAGACCGTGCATAATCTCGAACAGTTCGGCGAAATCGGAGCGCTGCATGGGCAGGAGTTTCGCCAGCGAGGCGCGGCGACCGGCTTCATCCTCGGCGAGAATCATCTCGCGCATCACATTGATGCGGCTGCCTTCGAAGAACATGTGCTCGGTGCGGCAAAGGCCGATGCCCTCCGCGCCGAAGGAGCGCGCCGCGCGGGCATCCGCCGGCGTCTCGGCATTGGTGCGCACCTTCATGCGGCGCGTGCGGTCGGCCCACTCCATGATGCGGCCGAAATCGCCCGACAGTTCCGGCTGGAGCATGGGGATCTCGCCCTTCAGCACCTGGCCGGAGGAGCCGTCGATGGTGATGACGTCGCCCTTCTTCAGCGTCACGCCATGGGCGACGAGAAGCTCGTTACGCAGATCGACGCGCAGCGTGCCCGCGCCGGACACGCACGGCGTGCCCATGCCGCGGGCGACGACGGCCGCATGGCTGGTCATGCCGCCGCGGGTGGTCAGGATGCCTTCGGCGGCATGCATGCCGTGAATGTCTTCCGGGCTCGTCTCGATGCGCACGAGAATGACCCTGCGCCCCTCCTCCTGCGCCGCGACGGCGTCTTCCGAGGTGAAGACGATCGCGCCGGTCGCCGCGCCCGGCGAAGCCGGCAGGCCGGAGCCGATGACGTCGCGCCGTGCGCGCGGATCGATGGTCGGGTGCAGAAGCTGGTCGAGCGAGGCGGGATCGATGCGCGCGACGGCTTCGCCCTCGCTGATCAGGCCTTCCGTCGCCATGTCGACGGCGATCTTCAGCGCGGCCTTTGCCGTGCGCTTGCCCGAGCGGGTCTGCAGCATCCAGAGCTTGCCGCGCTCGATGGTGAATTCGAGGTCCTGCATGTCGCGGTAATGCCGCTCCAGCCGGTCGCAGATGCCGCGGAACTCGGCAAAAGCCTCCGGCATCAGCTTTTCAAGCGACGGACGGTCGGAGCCGGAGGCGATGCGCGCCTCCTCGGTGATGTTCTGCGGCGTGCGGATGCCGGCGACGACATCCTCGCCCTGTGCATTGACGAGGAATTCGCCGTAGAGCTTGTTCTCGCCCGTCGAGGGGTTGCGCGTGAAGGCGACGCCCGTGGCGGAGGAATTGCCGAGATTGCCGAAGACCATGGCCTGAACATTCACGGCCGTGCCCCAGACGGCGGGAATGTTGTGCAGCGTGCGATAGGTCACCGCGCGCGCGTTCATCCAGCTCGCGAAGACGGCGCCGATCGCGCCCCAAAGCTGGACTTCCGGATCCTGCGGGAACGCTTCGCCCAGCTCCTCCTCGATCGTCTCCTTGTAGCGGGCGATAACGTGCTGCCATTCGACGGCCGAGAGCTCGGTATCCTGTTCGTGCCCGAGCCGGCCCTTCTCGTCCTCCAGGATCTCCTCGAAGACCTCGTGGTCGAGCCCCATGACAACGTCGCCATACATCTGGATGAAGCGGCGGTAACTGTCCCAGGCAAAACGCGCATCGCCGGCATCATGGCCAAGCGCCTCCACCGTGCGGTCGTTGAGACCGAGGTTGAGGACCGTGTCCATCATGCCCGGCATGGAGGCGCGCGCACCGGAGCGTACGGAAAGCAGCAACGGCTTCGTCATGTCGCCGAAGAGGCGGCCGGTGATGCCCTCCATCTGGCGAAGCGCGGTGCGGACCTGATCCTTCAGATCGTCCGGCAGCCGGCGGCCGTTGTCGTAATAGTGGTTACAGGCGGAGGTGACGATGGTGAGCCCGGGCGGCACCGGCAGGCCGAGATTGCACATTTCGGCGAGGTTCGCGCCCTTGCCGCCGAGCGTGTTGCGATCGCCCGCGCTGCCTTCGGCGCGGCCTCCCCCAAAGGTATAGACCCACTTGTTCATGCACGCCTCCCCATATGCGTCCTGACAATCTACATGAACTGCATCTTGTTGAAAACGCGGCATGACGCGTTTTTTGTTGCAACGCATCAAATTTGCGACGGCAATGCAACATTACGAGAGCCAAATAAAAGCCGTGCCCCAGCGGGAACACGGCCTTGAGCAATTCCAACAAAGAGCGAGGCGCCTTTGCCGGAACTGCGGCGAAAGAACTGCGGGAGTGTTTTCGCATCTCGAAGACGGCGGACAAGCCCCGGTGAAAAAACCGGCTTCAATTCCCCTCGATGGAAAGCCCCTGCTGGTCCAGACGGATCTCGACGCCGTCAGGCTTCTTCTCCTGCTGCCAGGCATAATAGGAAAACCCGGCCACCACGACGACGAGGGCGCCGATGATCATGTAAAGTGCGTCTCTGCTCACGTTTGATCCCCAATTGCACAAGATCCTGCGGGAACGGCAGGCGCTGTTCAATGCATGAGAGGGGTGTTTGTTCCGCTGCGTCACCGTCCAAAAAGAGGAACGGCTACGACGCCTCGCGCAGCTGCTCGGCCGTCTGCAGGTCGACGGAGACGAGCTGGGAGACGCCCTGTTCGGCCATGGTGACGCCGAAGAGGCGGTTCATGCGGGCCATGGTGATGGGATTGTGCGTGATGATGACGAAACGGGTCTCGGTGGAGGCCGCCATCTCGTCCATGAGGTTGCAGTAGCGCTCGACATTGTGGTCGTCGAGCGGGGCGTCCACCTCGTCGAGCACGCAGATCGGCGCCGGATTGGTGAGGAAGACGGCGAAGATCAGGGCCATGGCCGTCAGCGCCTGCTCACCGCCGGAGAGCAGCGTCATGGTCTGCGGCTTCTTGCCCGGCGGGCGGGCGAGGATTTCGAGGCCGGCATCGAGCGGATCGTCGCTCTCGATGAGCTGAAGCTCGGCCGTGCCGCCGCCGAAGAGATGAGTGAAGAGGCGCTGGAACTGCACGTTGACCACGTCGAAGGCGGCCAAAAGCCGCTCGCGGCCTTCGCGGTTGAGGCTCTGGATCGCCGAGCGCAGCTTGCGGATCGCCTCGATGATGTCCTCGCGTTCGGCGACGAGCGCCTCGAGCTTTTCGGTCAGCTCCCGCTGCTCCTCCTCGGCGCGCAGGTTCACCGCGCCGAGCCGTTCGCGCTCCATCTTCAGACGATCGAGATCCCGTTCGCGCTCGCGCGGATCGGGCAGCGGGCTGCCGGCGGGATGGCCGGTCAGCCGCAGGGCCTCGTGCGGGGCGCAGTTCAGCGCCTCGCGGATGCGCGCCTCGCCCTCGACGCGGCGCTCGCGGGCGGAGACGAGGCGTTCTTCCGCACGGCCCCGGGTCTCGCGGGATTCGGCAAGCTGCGAGAGCGCGGTGGCGGCCGTGCGGTCGGCCTCGCGCTGGCGGTTCTCCGCCTCCTGCAGGGCATCAGCGGCCTCGCGGCGGGCAGCCTCGGCATTGCTGAGGCCGGTCAGGAGTTCGCGGCGCTTGTCCTCGATCTCGTCGGGCGCCTCGGCCAGCTCCTCCATCTCCTCATGCGCCTCGGCTTCGCGCTCGCGCAGGGTGGCGATATGGTTCTCGGCATTGGCGGCGCGGCTCCGCCATGTCTCGCGCTCCGCAGAGATCGACATCAGGCGCCGGCGGCGATCGGCCATTTCGCGGGCAAGCCCGTCATGGCCGGCGCGCGCTTCGGCCAGCGTCGCCCGGTCGGTCGCGACATCCATCGTGTGGGCGCGAAGGCGCAGGTCGAGATCGGCAAGATCGGGCGCCTCCTCCAGCGCCGCACGGGCATCCTCCAGCGAGACGGCGGCCTCTTCCACCTGTGCCTCGATCTGCGCGCCGGTTTCGAAGAGCACCGCCCTGCGGCGGATGAGATCACCGGAGGCCCGTTCGGCCGCCTCCAGCCCCTCGCGTGCCTCGGCAAGGGCGCGGGTGGCGGTGCGCTGGGCCTCGCGCGCCTGCTGCTGGCGCTGCGTTTCGGCACGGATGGTCTCGCCGGCACGCGAAAGGTCGGCTTCCGCACCGCCAAGCGCGGCGCGCGCGTCTTCCATCTCTGCTTCGAGCTCGGCAAGGCGGTTCTTCTGTTCGAGGCGGAGCGCGGCGGCGCTCGGCGCATCGGCACCCGTGACATGGCCGTCCCAGCGAAAGACCGCGCCCTCGCGGGTGACGAGCCGCTGGCCGGCCTTGAGCTGCGGCAACAGGGACAACCCCTCCTCCGCGCTGCCGGCAATACCGATCTGGGAAAGGCGGCGGCCCAGCACGTCGGGCGCACGGACATGATCGATCAGCGCCGGCACGCCCTTCGGCAGGGGTGCGTCGCCGGATGCGTCGCCGGACGGGCGCCAATGAACGGGGGCCGAGTTGTCAGCGGGCGAATCGAGGTCGTCGCCAAGCGCCGCGCCGAGCGCCGTCTCATAGCCGCGGTCGACGTCGACCGCCTCGACGACCGGCGGGAAGGAGCCTCCGGTGCTGCCGGCCTCCAGCATGCGCCGGATCGTGCGGGCTTCCGTCTCGATGCCGGCAAGCCGGGCGCGGGCGGTATCGACCGGACCGCGCAGGGCGGATTCGGCAAAACGCGCCTCCTCCAGTGCCTCTTCGACGGCGACGAGCATTTCGCCGGCCGCCTCGAGCACCTCCTCGGCGGACTGCACGGCCGCGCGGCGTTCTTCCGGGTCGGGCAGCGCGGCGATGCGGGCGTCCATCTCCTCGAGTTCGCGCGCCTGGGCGGCGTGCTGCTGGCCGAGGCGCAGATGACGTTCGGCAAGGTCGCGAATCGCCTTTTCGAGCTGGTTGCGCGAGGCCTGCGCTTCGGCGCGCTCGGCGGTGACAGAGGCAAGCGCGGCCTCGCTGCCGGAAAGTTTCGCGGCCGCGGCGTCCATCGTCTCGCGGGCGCCGACGGTGCGCTCGTCGGCCTCGGCGAGGATCTCGGCGATCTCGTCTTCCTCGGCGGTCAGGCGTTCCAGCACGGCGGCATTGTCGGCCACCATGCGTTCCTCGCGGATGATGTCCTCGGCAAGCTGGGCAAGCCGGCGTGTCAGCTCGTCACGCCGGCGCAACAGCCGGGCGGAATCCTCTTCGAGCTGCGCGCGGGCGATCTGCAGGCGCTGCAGCGCGGCGGCGAGTTTTGCCTCGTTCTCGCGCAGCTCCGGCAATTTGAGGCTGGCGACAGCCTGCTCCTTGGCCGCCTGCATCTGGGCATTGGCGCGCTCGGCAACGAGCGAGGTCGCCTGGTTGAGCTGGCTGTCGGCCTCGGCCTCGGCGTCTTTCGCCTGCGCCCAGCGGATGTGCAGCAACATCGCCTCATGGCGGCGGATATCGGCGGAAAGCGCCTTGAAGCGGTTCGCCTGGCGCGACTGGCGCTTCAGGCTCTCGATCTGGCTTTCGAGCTGCGAGGTGACGTCGTCGAGCCGTTCGAGGTTGGTTTCGGCGGCGCGCAGGCGCAGCTCCGCTTCGTGGCGGCGCGAATGCAGGCCCGAAATGCCGGCCGCCTCTTCGAGCAGCTGGCGGCGCGCCTGGGGCTTGGCCTGGATGAGTTCGCCGATGCGGCCCTGCCCGACCATGGAGGGCGAGCGGGCACCGGTGGAGGCGTCGGCAAAGAGCAGCTGCACATCCTTGGCGCGCGCTTCCTTGCCGTTGATGCGGTAGATCGAGCCGTTCTCGCGCTCGATGCGGCGGGACACCTGGATCTCGTCCTCGCCGTTGAAGGCGGCGGGGGCCGTGCGGTCGGAATTGTCGAGATAGAGGCCGACTTCGGCGGTGTTGCGCGCCGGGCGGTTGCCGGAGCCGGAGAAGATGACGTCGTCCATGCCGGACGCGCGCATGTTCTTGTAGGAATTCTCCCCCATCACCCAGCGCAGCGCCTCGACGAGGTTCGACTTGCCGCAGCCGTTCGGCCCGACGACACCGGTCAGGCCCCGCTCGATGATGAATTCGGTGGGTTCTACGAAGGATTTGAAGCCGAGCAGGCGGAGTTTGGTGAATTTCATGCGGCGCACCTGCGCGGGATGCCCCTCACCTGCCTGCCGGCATCCTCTCCCCGCAAGCGGGGCGAGGAACGATGGGCTCGCCGTATCCCTCCTTCTCCCCGCCTGCGGGGAGAAGGTCCCGACATGGGGATGAGGGGCAACGCAGTCTGATCAATCACAATGCAAAAAGCGGGCGCACGGCTTCCGCCGTCGCCCGCCAGAAATCCGGTCGAAGGGTCAGAGCATGCTGTCGATGAGGGCCGACATGGTGTCAACCGACATGTCCCCCGAATAGCGCTTGCCGTTGATCAGGAAGGTCGGCGTCGCCGCGATGCCGAATTCCTTGGCGCCGCGTTCGCGCACCGCATTCACATCATCCAGAAGCTTCTGGTTCGTCAAGCAGGCCTGGAAGCTCTCCTGTGTAAAACCGGCAAGTTTCGACATCTGCAGCAGCGCCTCGCGGCCATCCTGCGCGGCGGCCCAGGTTTCCTGCTGCTTCATCAGCATGGAGATCATCGGGAAGTACTGCGAGGCGTCCGAAAGCTCGGCCGGGTTCTGCGGCTTGCAGCGCGCCAGCATGAAGGCGGCGGCCGCGCGCGGGTCGAACGGGAACTCGCGCATGACGAAGCGGACCTTGCCGCTGTCGACATACTTCGTCTTGATCGCGTCGAAGGTGTTGTTGTGGAAGGCAGCGCAATGCGGGCAGGTCGTCGACATGTATTCGACGATGGTGACCGGGGCATTGGCCTCGCCGAGCGCCATTTCCGGCAGCGCGCCGGCCTTCATCACTTCCGCCATGTCCACGTCGCCGTCGGCGGTGGGCACCTCGACGGACTTCGCCTCGGCGGCCGGCGCCTGGGCGGTCTCGGTCGTCGTGGTCGTCGTCGTTCCGGAGGAGGTGGCCGGCGTCGAGCTTGCGCTTTCGCCCGTCGTCGTCTGGCTGGTTTCAGGAGCCTTGGCGGTCTCCTCCTTCTTCTCGTCGGAGCAGGCAGCCAGCGTCACGGCGAGCGCCGCAACGGCAACGCCGGTCGCGAGGCGCTTCATCAGGCTCATTTCGGAAAGGGACATGGTCTCTCCTGTCGGGGATGGGAATTCTCGGATCCATTGACGCAAGTCCCAAGGAGGCTGCTTCGCGCATTCCCCGGAATTGCTATGGGCACTCCCGTTATACCTGCTTTGGGGCGGGAACAAGCGGAGTTAAGGCAAGTAACTTCAAAGAATTGTGACCGTTCGATGGTCGAAAGCGAGGCTTTCGGCCGCACTAGCGGCGCCGGCCGAGCACAGCCGTGCCGAGCCGTTTCAGCGCCGCCTTCAGGGCATCGCCCTCGATGCCGTCGACGAGGTCGTCGAGATGGCGGGCGGCCGCGCCGGTCAAAGGGCGCGGCTTCGGCCGGCGGTTGGCATGGGGGCTGACCGGCTTCTGCACGATCTTCATCTGGTTCACGGCCGGAAAGCCGAAGAAGCCGTTGATGCGCTGGATGATTTCGCCCTGCTGGTGGCTGAGGAAGAGCGCGCGGGCGCCCTCGCAGGCGATCGTCAGCACGCCCGGCTGGTGGCCGCCGCCCTCGCCCGCCATTTCGGAGGCGCGGCGCGGCCAGGTGATACGCTCCGGTCGCGTGCATTCGGCAAATTCAGCGCCCGCGATTTCGTCCCACGAGCCGAGCAGCATGGTGTTGATGCCGGCGCGTTTTGCCAGCACCGGGTCAATGAGGCCGTTGGCCACTTCGCTGATCTGGACGACGCCTCGCCGATAGCCGCGCCGGGGCGCCTTGCTGGTGTTCACTTGCCTGCTCCCGATCGGGAAAATATTCCTGTTACGGCGAAAAATCGACTTGAAGATCGCCGCCTGCTTCGCCAGTTATAGAGCAATTCCAGCAAAAGTGTGCGAGCGTTTTGCGTCCGGAGCTGTGTTCGCATCATGGGTCGCTTCGACCCCGTTCAGGCCAATCATGACCCAAGCTCCCCGCGTCACGGCGCCTGCCGATCTCGTTCTTGCCTGGTATGACAGGCATCACCGCGATTTGCCCTGGCGGGTGAGCCCGCCGATGGCGGCGCGCGGCGAACGTCCCGACCCCTACCGCATCTGGCTTTCCGAGGTGATGCTGCAGCAGACGACGGTGCAGGCGGTCAAAGCCTATTTCGCGCTCTTCACCACCCGCTGGCCGACGGTCACGGACCTCGCCGAGGCCGAGACGGAGGACGTGATGAAATCCTGGGCGGGCCTCGGCTACTATGCCCGCGCCCGCAATCTCAAGAAATGCGCCGAAGCCGTGGCCTTTCAGCATGGCGGGATCTTCCCCGACAGCGAGGACGGGCTGAAGGCGCTGCCCGGCATCGGCGACTATACGGCCGCAGCGATCGCCGCCATCGCCTTCAACCGGAAGAGCGCGGTGCTGGACGGCAATGTCGAGCGCGTCATCTCCCGCCTCCACGCCATCGAAACGCCCCTGCCCGCGGCAAAACCCGAGATGCGGGCGCTGGTCGCCGCCATGACGCCGGCGGACCGGCCGGGCGACTTCGCACAGGCGATGATGGACCTCGGCGCGACGATCTGCACCCCGCGCCGGCCGGCCTGCGCGCTCTGTCCCCTGAATGCCCGCTGTCGCGTGCTCGGGCACGCCGACCCGGAGCTCTATCCGCGCAAGGCGGCGAAGAAGGCAAAGCCCGTGCGGCTCGGTGCGGCCTTCGTCGCCGAGGACGAGACGGGCGCGGTCTTCCTGCGCAAGCGCGGGGAAACCGGCCTTCTCGGCGGCATGACGGAGGTGCCGGGCAGCGGCTGGACGGCACGGATCGACGGCGAGACCGGCCTTGCCGCCGCACCCTTTGCGGCCGACTGGCAGGCCTGCGGCACCGTCACCCATGTCTTTACGCATTTCGAGTTGCGCCTCTCCATCTACCGCTCCAGGCTACCGCGCCAGACGCGGAGCGGCGACGGATGGTGGCAGGCCAGGGAAACGCTTGACGGCGAGGCGCTGCCGACCGTCATGAAGAAGGCAATAAAACAGGCCATACCCGACGCGTTTGGACGAACAGCGAGGAAAGCATGAGCAGCATCGAGATCCGACACATCGTCTTCGACATCGGCCGGGTGCTGATCCACTACGACCCGCACATTCCCTATGCCCGCCTCATTCCCGACGATGCCGAACGCAACTGGTTCTTCAGCAATGTCTGCACCCATGACTGGAACCTCGAACAGGACCGCGGCCGCGCCTGGGGCGATGCCGAGGCCCTGCTGATCGACGCGCATCCCGACCGGGCAGAGCATATCCGGGCGTTCCGCAAGCACTGGCACGAGATGGTCTCGCATGCCTATGTCGAGAGCGTCGCGATCATGGAGACGCTGATTGCCGAAGGCCGTGACGTGACCATGCTCACCAATTTCGCCGCCGATACGTTCAAGGAGGCGCGCAAGCTCTTCCCCTTCCTCGACATGCCGCGCGGCGTGACCGTTTCCGGCGAAATCGGCCTCATCAAGCCCGACCTTGCGATCTACGAGAAACACAGGCGCGATTTCGGTCTTTCGCCGGGCCACACGCTCTTCATCGACGACGCCCCGGTCAATGTCGAGGGCGCGCGCCTTGCCGGATGGAACGCGGTGCAGTTCACCGACCCCGAAAAACTGAAGGCAGACCTTGCCGCGCATGGCATCGCGCTCTGAGCAGCAGAGGGTAGAAACCGAAACGCCCGGAGCCAGAGGGCTCCGGGCGTTTTCGCATTTCCGGGACTGAAGGTACGAAAACCGGAAAAGCGATATCCGGCCTGCCCGGCCGGTTGATCGGCCCTGGCTTTCCGCAACGATTTCCGTTGCTTGGCCTGATGTGCTTTCGAAATCACACTAAGCCATTGATGGTTAACATCCGCTGAATCGCGCCAGTGGAAAATCGGGAGGCGCGACCCGAACGACCCTCCCCCAAAAAAGCCACAGCCCCCGGTGCAGGGAACACCGGAGGCCGCAGCTGGAGAAACGGTAGTTCGGTGCCGGCCTATTCCAGGCCGGCCATGCCGGAGCGCACGACGGCACGCAGCGCATCGATCGGCTTCAGCTCGGCGCCATCGGCATAGTGCCAGAACGTCCAGCCGTTGCAGGCATCGAGCCCCTGCACCCTGGCGCCGACGCGGTGAATGGAGCCGGCGTCGTTGCCCGAGGCGAGCGTACCATCGGCGCGCACGATGGCGCTGTGGCGGCGACGGGCATCGGTGAGCACCGTGCCGGGTGCGAGCAGCCCGCTTTCGATCAGCGTGTTGAAGGCAACGCGCGGTTCGGCCTTCTTGCCGCTCATCACCGACAGGGTTCCGCTGCCGAGCGGCTCGACTGCCTCGATGCGCTCGCGGGCCGCGTCGATATAGGCCTGCTCGCGCTCGATGCCGACGAAGTGGCGGCCGAGGCGCTTGGCGACGGCGCCGGTCGTACCGGAGCCGAAGAACGGGTCGAGCACCACGTCGCCGGGCTTGGAGGAAGCCATCAGGATGCGGGCGAGCAATGCTTCCGGCTTCTGCGTCGGATGCACCTTCTTGCCGTCCTCACCCTTCAGGCGCTCACCGCCGCTGCAGATCGGGAACAGCCAGTCCGAGCGCATCTGCACGTCGTCGTTGGCGGCCTTCATGGCGTCGTAGTTGAAGGTGTAGCCCTTGGCCTTCGGATCGCGCGTCGCCCAGATCATCGTCTCGTGCGCGTTCTGGAAGCGGCGGCCCTTGAAGTTGGGCATCGGGTTGGTCTTGCGCCAGACGATGTCGTTGAGGATCCAGAAGTTGAGATCCTGCAAGGTCGCGCCGACGCGGAAGATGTTGTGGTAGGAGCCGATGACCCAGATCGTGCCGGTGGGCTTCAGCACGCGCCGGCAGGCGAGCAGCCAGGCGCGGGTGAAGGCGTCATAGGCCTCGAAGGACGCGAACTGGTCCCACTCGTCATCGCAGGCATCGACCAGGCTCTGGTCGGGACGGTGCAGCGCACCGCCAAGCTGCAGGTTGTACGGCGGATCGGCAAAGATGACGTCGACGGACTGGTCCGGAAGCGCCTCGAGCGCGGCGACGCAGTCCCCCTTGATGATCGTGTCGAGCCAGCCGCTCTTGCGGGGCGAACGGGAGACGTCTGCAAGCGAAAGGACAGATGGCATTGAATACTCGCTGATACGCTGACTCGGAACTGAACTGGGGCTTATGGTTACCGAAGATGGTTACCAAAGGCTGAAGGGCCTGGAGAAAAAGCCAAATACGTTTCGCAACGGGATTTGCGCGCTTCATTCAAGGAACCGCGAATAGACGCCCCGCCTCGCCCGTCATGAAACAGCATCGCTGAGCCTTGCCGGCGTGGACGGCTGGCGTTTCCAGGGAAAACGGGGAGGAAAGACGTGCGTTTGAAAGCCGCCTTCATGCTTCTGGCGGGGCTTCTTGCCGCCACAGAGACGATTGCCGCCGACAAGACGATGATCGTGCTCGACGCGTCCGGCTCCATGTGGGGCCAGATCGGCGGACGCAGCAAGATCGAGATCGCCCGCGAGACGCTGGGCACGGTGCTGAAATCGGTGCCCGCGGGCACCGAACTCGGCCTGATGGTCTATGGCCACCGCGAAAAGGGCTCGTGCAGCGACATCGAGCTGGCCGTGCCGCCGGGCGCAGGCACCGGGGAGGCGATCACATCCTTCGTCTCGGGGCTCAACCCCAAGGGCAAGACGCCGCTGACGCAATCCGTCGAGCAGGCCGCCGACATTCTCAAATACACCGAGGACAAGGCGACCGTGGTGCTGGTGACGGACGGGCTGGAGACCTGTGAGGCGGCCCCCTGTGCGCTCGCCTCCGCGCTCGAAAGCAAGGGCGTCGACTTTACCACCCATGTCGTCGGCTTCGGCCTGACGGAAGAAGAAGGCAAGCAGGTCGCCTGCCTTGCCGAAAACACCGGCGGCAAATACTTCCAGGCATCCGACGCTTCCCAGCTCGTTGCCGCACTGACGGCGACGGTGGCGGAAGCGCCGATGTCGAAGCCGGCCGAGGAAGTGGCGGAAGCCGAACCCGAGCCGGAGCCCGCCATCGCGTTCAACACGGAGTTCGACAGCGTCCTTTCCGAGGGCGGCCCCTCGCTCGGCGACAACGACAATGTGTTCTGGGAAATCTACAAGGCGGATGCGGGCGGCAAGCCGGCCGGCGACTACCTGGAGAGCCAGTACAAGGGCAAGTTTTCCGGCAACTATCCGCCGGGCAAGTATATCGCCGTGGCAACGCTGCAAAGCGCGGTCAAGCGCGAGGTGCCGTTCGAGGTGAAGGACGGCGCGGTCGCCAAGCCCTTCATCAACTTCGACGCCGGCCACCTGACGATCCACCCGAAGCGTACGCCCGAGGCTGCCGAGGACGATGCGGACGCGGCCGTGGAGATTGCCTTCGGCGGCTACTCCACCACCTATTACGGCACGGCCAAGTTCTATGCCTCGGCCGGAGACGTGAAGCTGATCGGCAAGATCGGTCCGTCCATCGTCGAGGAGACGGTTTCCGTCAAGGCGGGCGAGACCATCGAGCGCGACCTCGTCATCGGTTCGGGCGTCGTGCTCAACAAGGCGATCTATGCGGAAGGCGGGACGGCGGTGGATTCCGGCAACGTCTTCTTCGAGGTGGTGGCGGCCAACAAGAACATCGACGGCACCCGCAAGAGCATCGCCTACAATTACGGCACCGGCACGAAGCTGGACGTCCCGCCGGGCGAGCACGTTCTGACCGCAAAGCTCGGCTCGGCGACGGGCGAGATCCCCTTCACGATCAAGGCAGGGGAGATGAAGGAAGTCACCGTCAACATCAATGCCGGCGTGCTGGCGATCACCGCGCCCGGGGCGAGCTTCATCGAGATCCTCAGCGCCGCGAAGGACATCCAGGGCAACCAGAAATCCATGTCCTACAATTACGGCGCCGAATGGCAGGACACGCTGCCGCCGGGGGACTACATCGTGGCCGTAAAATACGAGGGCGACGTCGCGCCGAAGCAGGCCAAGGCGACCGTCAAGGCCGGCGAGCGCTCGGAAGTGGCGGTACAGTAGGCGGAAAGCAACCTGCCGGGAAAACAGCGGCGCCCGCCTCCCCCTTTTCGGGCGAGACGGGCGCCGCATCCGTGATCGTACCAGCCGCGCTACGCCGCGTGAAAGGCCCGGCTGTCGTCCGGGGCCTCGTTGCGGTCGTTGAGGCCGTAGTCCCTGACGACGCTGGCGATGCGCAGCCGATAGTTGTCGAAGGCGCCGTTGCGGCCGAGGGATTGGGCGGCACGGTGCTGCTCGCTGTTGCGCCAGGCCTTCACCGCCGCCTCGTCGCGCCAGAAGGAAAGCGACAGGAGGCGCGTCGGGTCGGTGAGGCTGCGAAAGCGCTCGATCGAGATGAAACCTTCGCTGCTTTCCAGCAACGGGCGGAGGTCCCGCGCGGTATCGAGATAGAGGTCGATGCGGCCGGGCGCCGGCACCACCTCGAAGATGACGGCGATCATGGCGTCACCCGCGGTGCATGCGGCAGCGAGACGTTCTTCAGGAAGATCCGGTCCTCCTTCAGGATGAAACGCTCGCTGCGGGCGAAATCGTAGTTCTCGCGGCCGAGCGGGTCGGCGGCAAGCCGGGCGCGATAGGCCTCGTAGGCGGCTAGGCTTTCAATGTTGTAGACACCGTAGGCGGTGGTGGCAGAGCCCTCGTGCGGGGCGAAATAGCCGATGAGATCGGCGCCGCACCGCGGGATCGCCTCGCCCCAGTTGCGGGCATAGGCGGCGAAGGCGTCCTTGCGGAACGGATCGATCTGGTAGCGGATGAAACAGGTGATCATGGTCGTCTCCTCGTTCTGGCCTCGTCCCGGATGCAAGAGCGCTCACGCGCCTGCTGGAATTGCCTGTGTTTACGCTGCCCTTTTCCCACATTGCCGAACGCGAATGCTTCGTCTATCATCGAAGCATGAAAGAAGGCCCCGACATTTCCCAGATCGGCGCGCTGATCGGCGATCCCGCCCGCGCCAACATGCTGACCGCGCTGATGGGCGGGCAGGCGCTGACGGCGACCGAGCTTGCAGGCGCGGCCGGCGTCACGCTGCAGACCGCCAGCGCCCATCTTTCGAAGCTGGAGGGCGGCGGGCTGGTCGCCCAGCGCAAGCAGGGCCGGCACCGCTATTTCGCGCTCGGCGACGACGAGGTGGGGCTGCTGCTCGAAAACATCATGGGTTTTGCGGCGAACCGCGGGCTGATGCGCACCCGGCCCGGCCCGAAGGACCCGGCACTGCGCAAGGCGCGCGTCTGCTACAACCACCTTGCCGGCGATTTCGGCGTGCGCATGCTCGACCAGCTGGTGGCCGACGGGGATGTGGCGCTTGACGGCGAGGACGCGGCGCTGACGCCCACCGGCGAGGCACGCATCACCGCCATGGGCATCGACGTCGCCGCGCTGAGGACCCAGCGCCGCCCCGTCTGCCGCACCTGCCTCGACTGGAGCGAGCGACGCTCGCACCTTGCCGGCTCGCTCGGCGAGGCGCTGCTCGCCCGCTTCATCGCCGACGGCTGGGCGAAGCGCGAAAAGGACAGCCGCGCCATCCGTTTCACGCCGGACGGCGAGCGACGCTTCCTGGCACTGTTCCCGGACTAGCCGCCGCATAGCTCGTCTCCGGAATCGGCAATTGTCGCCGCGCGCCCTTTCGTGTAGGGAGACCGCGGCTTCACGGGCGATCCCGCCCCTTCGTTCTACCGCAATTCCCGACGCCCATCCGCGTCCCGCCCCTTGCGGGCAATTGCGCCATTGAAAGACGGTTTGTCATGGACGGTTTCGACCTCATCATCTTCGACTGCGACGGCGTTCTGGTCGATTCGGAAATTATCGCCGCCGAGGTTGAATCGGCGCTTCTGACCGATGCGGGCTATCCGATCAGCGTCGAGGAGATGGGCGAGCGCTTTGCCGGCATGACCTGGCAGAACATCCTGCTTGCCGTCGAGCGCGAGGCCGACATCCCGCTCTCCGCCTCGCTGCTCGACAAGTCGGAAAAGCTGCTCGATGCCCGCCTCGCCCAGGAGGTGAAGGTCATCGACGGCGTCAAGCTGATGCTCTCCCGCATCCGCAAGCCCTATTGCATCTGCTCGAACTCCTCTGCACCCCGCCTCGACATGATGCTCTCGAAGGTCGGTTTGCGGGAGGTCTTCGGCCCCTATGTCTATTCGGCCAAGGACCTCGGCGCGGACCGCGTCAAGCCGAAGCCGGACATTTTCCTGCACGGCGCCAAGCAGTTCGGCGCGAACCCGGCCAACACGCTGGTCATCGAGGATTCCGTGCACGGCATCGCCGGTGCGCGCGCCGCCGGCATGCGCGTCGTCGGCTTCACCGGCGCCTCGCACACCTACCCCTCGCACGCCGACCGCCTCACCGAAGCCGGCGCCGAGACCGTGATCTCGCGCATGAGCGAACTGCCGGACGTCATCGCGGCGCTTGCCGAATGGCAGGAAGCGATCTGAGCCGATTGCATCCAGGAACAAAAAGGCCGCGGAAGCATGCTCCCGCGGCCTTTTTCATTCCCTCTGGCCGGAGCCGTCATTTCGTGTTGTACGGGCCTTCGTCGAAGCCGACATAGACCTTGGTGAAGCCGCCGGAACCGCCGGGCAGCGCCACGTCACCCTTGGTGAAGATGAACTGGCCGGCGTCCGTGTTCACGGCATACTGGACGAGTTCGGAATAGAGCGTCGTCTTGCCGTCCGTGGCGGCGACGCGGATCGGCACATTGACCGTTCCACCGCTGCCGGCAGGGCCGGACACGACGCGCCCCTGCACCATCACGGTCATGACGAGCTGGTTCTGGTTCAGCACGCACTGGCGGGTCGAGTCGGCGAGCGTCACCTGGTAGAGCAGCTTCTGCGGATCGTCCTTGGCGCCCTTGGCGTAGCGGCGCATCACAGCCGTGCCGTCGCGCAGATAGACCTGCGGGCACGAACCCTGCACGACGGCGGTGCCCGTCTGCTGCTGGGTGGCCGTCTGTACGCCAGACGGATCGCTCGTCACGCCGAGATCGGCGGGCTTGTCGGTCTGATTGCAACCGGCGACGACGGCGAGAAGGGATATGCCGAGAAAGCGGCGGATATTCATTCCAAACACGATACTGTAACCCCTGCGATCAGGCCCCGCCCCCGGCGTGCAAGCCTTTCGGAACTCTTTTACGGGCCTTTTCACGACCCTAGGCGATGGTCTATAGCAGCGACGTGGCGAAAAATCGATTGTCGATTGAAACCGCCCGCAGAATTTCGACACGGCCCGTTTCACGCCGGAGCGGGCAGAATGCAACGGCATTGCCACGATCTGCCGCAAAGAGACCCGCGGCCTTGCGTGGCCTTTCGCTAGACTGGGCGACAGAGCATTGGTACGAAGCGACAGTCGGTTCCTGCGATTTTCGTCGCTCGAAATCATCAACCTTCCCAAGGACGTATGAACGTGGACTATGTTTCGACGCGGGGCGAGGCCCCTTCCCTCGGCTTCTCCGATGCGCTTCTGGCGGGTCTAGCCCGCGACGGTGGCCTCTATGTGCCGCGTGAATGGCCGAGCTTCTCCAAGAAGGAGATCCGGGCGCTGCGCGGCAAGTCCTACCAGGAGATCGCCTTCACGGTGCTCTCGCCCTTCGTCAAGGGCGACATCCCCGCAGACACGTTCCGCACGATGATCGACGAGGCCTATGCGACCTTCCGCCATCCGGCGATCGCGCCGCTGGTGCAGACCGGGCCGAACTCCTTCGTCATGGAGCTCTTCCACGGCACGACGCTCGCCTTCAAGGACGTGGCGATGCAGCTGCTCGCCCGGCTGATGGACCACGCGCTGGCGACCCGCGGCGCGCGCGCCACCATCGTCGGCGCCACCTCGGGCGATACCGGCGGGGCGGCGATCGACGCCTTTGCCGGCCGCGAGCGCACCGACATCTTCATCCTCTTCCCCGAGGGCAAGGTCTCGCCGGTGCAGCAGCGCCAGATGACGACCTCCAAGGAAAAGAACGTCCACGCGCTTGCCATCAAGGGCAATTTCGACGACTGCCAGAACCTCGTCAAGGCAATGTTCAACGACGTGAAATTCCGCGACCGGGTACAGCTCTCGGGTGTCAACTCGATCAACTGGGCGCGCATCATGGCCCAGATCGTCTACTACTTTACCAGCGCCGTGGCGCTGGGCGGCCCGGACCGGAAGATCTCCTACACCGTACCGACAGGCAATTTCGGCGACATCTTTGCCGGCTATGCCGCCAAGCGCATGGGCCTGCCGATCGACAAGCTGATCATCGCCACCAACGAGAACGACATCCTCGCGCGCACGCTGAAGACCGGGCGCTACGAGATGAAGGAGGTGAAGGCCACCACCTCGCCATCGATGGACATCCAGATCTCGTCCAACTTCGAGCGCCTCTTGTTCGAGACCCATGGCCGGGATGCCGGCGCGGTGCGCCGCGCCATGGAAAGCCTCAAGCAATCCAGCGCCTTCGACATCGGAGAAAAGGCGCTGAAGGCGATCCGCAAGGATTTCCGCGCCGGCCGCGCGTCCGAAAAGCAGGTGGCTGCGACGATCAAGGATACGCTTGCCGAGACCGGCTATCTGCTCGATCCGCATTCGGCGATCGGCGTCTTCGTCGCCGCCAAGCACGAGAAGCCCGGCGCACCCATGGTGACGCTCGCCACCGCCCATCCCGCGAAATTCCCCGCCGCAGTAAAATCGGCCAGCGGTATTGACCCGGCGCTTCCGACGTGGCTTGCTGACCTCATGCAAAGGGAGGAGCGGTTCGACGTCCTCGATGCGGAGCTCGATGCGGTGGAAGACTTCATCGGGAAACACACGCGGGTTCGAGGCTAGAAACGCAGAAAGTGCGCAGGATGAAAGTTGAGTGCACCCGGCTTCAATCCGGGTTGACCGTGGTGACCGAAAACATGCCGCATCTCGAGAGTGTCGCTCTCGGCGTGTGGATCAAGTCGGGGTCACGCAACGAAACCACGGACGAGCACGGCATCGCCCATCTTCTGGAACACATGGCCTTCAAGGGGACGGAGCGTCGCTCCGCCCGCCAGATCGCCGAGGAAATCGAGAATGTCGGCGGCGAGGTCAACGCCGCCACCTCGACGGAAACCACCTCCTACTACGCCCGCGTGCTGAAGGACCACGTCCCGCTCGCGGTCGACATCCTTGCCGACATCCTGACGGAATCCGTCTTCGACGAAGAAGAGCTCCGCCGCGAGAAACACGTCATCCTGCAGGAAATCGGCGCGGCGAACGACACGCCCGACGACGTGGTCTTCGACAAGTTCTCCGAGGTCGCCTATCGCGACCAGATCATCGGCCGCGCCATTCTGGGCACGCCGGACTCGGTGCTGTCCTTCTCGCCCGGCGAGATCCGCTCCTATCTCGACCGCAACTATACGACGGACCGCATGTTCGTCGTGGCGGCCGGTGCCGTTAACCACGAAGACTTCGTGCGCCAGGTCGAGGACCGCTTTTCCTCGCTTCCGACCGCACCGAAAATCTCGCCTGTCTTCGAACCGGCCCGCTATACCGGCGGCGACATCCGCGAGACGCGCGACCTGATGGATGCGCAGGTGCTGCTCGGCTTCGAGGGCAAGGCCTACCATGCCCGCGACTTCTACTGTTCGCAGATCCTCGCCAACATCCTCGGCGGGGGCATGTCCTCGCGCCTCTTCCAGGAGGTGCGCGAGCACCGGGGCCTGTGTTACTCGATCTACGCCTTCCACTGGGGCTTTTCGGACACCGGCATCTTCGGCATCCATGCCGCGACCGGCGGCGAGAACCTGCCGGAACTGATGCCCGTCATCTTTGATGAGCTGAAGAAGTCCTCCGAGACGATCCACCAGCAGGAAATCGAGCGCGCCCGCGCGCAGATCCGCGCCCAGCTTCTGATGGGTCAGGAAAGCCCTGCAGCCCGCGCCGGCCAGATCGCCCGCCAGATGATGCTCTACGGCCGCCCGATCCCCAACGAGGAGCTGATGGAGCGCCTTGCCGGTATCACCATCGAGCGCCTGACGGACCTTGCCGGCCGCCTGTTCTTCGATACCGTGCCGACCATCTCGGCCATCGGCCCGCTGGAGCATCTCGTCTCGACCGGCGACATCACGCGTTCGCTGTCGCGCCAGGCCCTTCCCGACCGCGCGGCGAGCTGAGGAGACCATCTCCCACAACTGCCGGGAAAACTTCCGGCAGCGGTGTCGGAACGGAGATGGCGTGTCCGTCCTTGTCCTGAAACGGAAAGGAGATGGACCATGGCCGACCTCGTTCTCACGACCTTCGACTGGGTGCCCGAAATGCCGCGCGGCTTCGTGCGCGACCTGCGCGTGCGCTGGGCACTGGAGGAGGCCGGATTGCCCTACCGTGTCGAGAGCGTGCCCTTTGGCGACCGCAAGGCCAGGCACCTCGCGCACCAGCCCTTCGGCCAGGTGCCCTGGCTCGTGGATGGCGACATCTCGATCTTCGAGACCGGTGCGATCCTGCTCCATCTCGGCGAACGCAGCGCGGCCCTGATGCCCACCGATCCGCGCGGCCGGAGCGACGCCATCAAGTGGCTTTTCGCGGCACTCAATTCCGTCGAGATGGCGAGCCTGCCCTGGGCCCTGCTGATGTTCGCGAACGTTCCCACAGGTTCACCCTCGCGCAAGCCGCTCGACAGCTTTCTCACGCTGCGGCTGCAGCGCATGGAAGCGGTCCTTTCGGAACGTGAGTGGCTGGCCGGCCGCTTCTCCATCGCCGACATCGTGATGGCGGACGTGCTTCGCCTCGTCGAACGCTTCGGCGGGCTGGTGGAGTATCCGGCCTGCCATACCTACATGACCCGCGCCACCGCCCGCCCTGCCTTTGCCAAGGCCCATGCCGACCAGATGGTGCATTTCGCGGCGGCGGACTGAGTGGCGGGGCACGTCAGGATACAGGGATCAGCATGCTCAAGGTCATCGCACAGGATTTCATTCGCCCCGAGGCGGTCGATATCGTCCGGCCGCTCTACCGGGAGCTCGTCGAGCTCACCCGCCGGGAGCCGCTGTGCATCAGCTACGATCTCTTCACGGACCAGAAGGATCCCGGCCACTTCGTCTTCATCGAAACCTGGCCGGACCGCGCTGCGCTGGATGTGCACTGCGCCACCGAACACTTCCGCCGCCTCGTCCCGCAGATCGACGCCCATCAGCGGGAAAAGGGTACCTATATCTTGATGGACGGCTTCGATCCGGCCGGCTGAAATCGGAAAGACGGGAAAACCATGCAGAAAATCGCCGCGATGCTCGAACGCGCCCAATGGGCTGAAAAGCCCGACGTCTGGCAGGGCGAGTTCGAAGGCCAGGCCTTCGGCACCGACGTCTCCGTCGTGTTCTACACCACGGACGAGATCGGGCGCGGCCCGTCGCTCCACCGGCATCCCTATGACGAGATCTTCATCGTGCGCCAGGGCCGTGCGCTCTTCACGGTAGGCGACCGGCAGCTTGAGGCAAGCGCCGGGCAGATCGTCTTCGGGCCGGCCAATGTGCCGCACAAATTCGTCAATCTCGGCCCCGGCCGGCTGGAGACGACGGACCTGCATGTGACGGCGGTGTTCGCCCAGGAGGACCTCGAATAGCAGGCATTCACGACGCCATGCAAAAAACGCATGCCTACGCTGCAAGCATATGCATTTTTTCCGGGCACGCGATTGTTTATATCATTGGCAACACAAAGGAGTTGACCAATGAACATCTTCGCAAAGCTCAAGAAGAACGCCGCCGACCGCCGTGCCGTCCGTGAACTCAGCGCCCTCGACGACCGCGCCCTCCAGGACCTCGGTATCTCGCGCTCGAACATCCAGTCCGCCGTCAAGGGCCTCGTTGTTTTCGGCTGAGCCATCCGGCAGGAAAGCCGGGCGCCAGGCCTGATGACGGGGCGCGCTTGATGAAGCGCTCGAACCGGTCGTCCCGCCCTCACCGGAAGGTGGAGCGCCCATGGCTTTGAAGACGCAACCCGCCGCAAGGCGGGTTTTGTTTTTTCGGAACTTTTCCCGCCACGCCGAGGCCCCGGTCCCCCCGGACCATTTGACGCCGGTGAGCCTCTCGGCATAATCTTGTCCGACAAGGCACGCCATGCATCGGCGCGCGCGGAGGGCGAATGGCACGGTCGGTTTTTCGGTTTCTGTCCCGGCAGTCCGACACCGTGGAACTTGCCGACGATCGGCACCTCCTGCGCCTGCCCCGCTTCCAGGACTACCGGCAATGGTATCAGCTGCGTTCGGAAAGCCGCCGCTTCCTTGAGCCGTGGGAACCGACCTGGCGCAACGACGAGTTGACGGAGAGCGCGTTTCGCGCCCGTGTTCTCAGAAATGAACAGGAATTTTCCTCCGGCCAGGCCGTGCCGCTCTTCGTGTTCGCGCGCGAGGAAAAGGCGCTGCTCGGCGGGCTGACCATCGGCTATATCAGGCGCGGCGCGGCGCAATGCTGCATGATCGGCTACTGGATGGGCGAGCGGCATGCCGGCCAGGGCCATATGCATGGTGCCCTGAAACTGGTCATACCGTATATCTTTTCGAGCCTTCAGTTGCACCGTATCGAGGCAGCCTGTATTCCAGACAATCAGAGAAGCATCCGTCTCCTTGAAAAGGCCGGCTTTCGGCAGGAAGGCTACCTTCGGGAGTATCTGAAGATAAACGGGGAGTGGCGCGACCACGTGATGTTTTCGCTTCTGGCGGCCGACAGGCGGCCGTAGGCGGCACCCGGGGCGCGACAGGACTGGGCAGACCTAAGGACCATGCAGTTTCAATGAAGCCTCTATCCGTGCCGCAAACGCTGCATGCCAGCCGGTTGCTCGCTCTCATCCTTCTGGCCACGATGCTCCTTTCCGGCATGATGACGGGACGCGCCTTTGCCGTCGAACCCGTCAAGATCTCCCGTGACGACACCGCGCTCGACCTCACCGCCACCACGGAAATCTATACCGGCCGGGGCGAGGCCTTCCAGGTCTCCACGGCACCCGGAACGGACGGCATCGTGCGCCGCATCGAGGTGCGCGCCACCTCGCAGGACCATCAGGGCGACTGGGCCGTCTTCGCGCTCGCCAACGTCTCGGAAGAGCAGATCGACCGCCTGATCGTCGCCCCGCATTTCCGCCTCGTGCAGTCGAAACTCTTCTGGCCGGACCTTGGGGCAAAGCGCATCATCTCGATCACCCCGAGCGAAGGCTTCGCGCTCGACCGCCAGCCGAGCGACGAGGCGGACGTCTTCCGCATCACGCTCAACCCCGGCACGGTCGTCACCTTCGTCGCGGAGCTGGCGACGCCCGATCTGCCGCAGATCTATCTCTGGGCGCCGGATTCCTACAAGGACACGGTCAACGCCTTCACGCTCTATCGCGGCATCGTGCTCGGCATTGCGGGCCTGCTCGCCGTCTTCCTCACCATCCTCTTCGTGGTGAAGGGCACCTCCATGCTGCCGGCGACGGCCGCGCTCGCCTGGGCCGTGCTTGGCTATATCTGCGTCGACTTCGGCTTCCTGTCCAAGCTCATCAGCATCACCGCGGGGGACGAGCGCATCTGGCGCGCCGGCACGGAGGTGTTCCTCGCCGCAGGCCTCGTCGTCTTCCTCTTCACATACCTGAACCTCAACCGCTGGCACGCGCATCTTTCCTATGCGACGCTCGCCTGGATTCTTGGCCTCGGCCTGCTCTTCGGTGTCGCGATCTACGATCCGCCGATCGCTTCCGGCATCGCCCGTCTCTCCTTCGCCCTGACCGGCACGGTCGGCATCGTGCTGATCGCCTATCTCGGCTTCAACCGCTACGACCGCGCCATCCTGCTCGTGCCCGCCTGGGCCCTCATCCTCGTCTGGCTGTTCGGCGCCTGGCTGACGGTGACGGGACAGCTCAACAACGACATCATCCAGCCGGCGCTCGGCGGCGGCCTCGTGCTGATCGTGCTGCTCATCGGCTTCACGGTGATGCAGCACGCCTTTGCCGGCGGCGCCTACAGCCAGGGGCTGTTCTCCGATCTCGAGCGCCAGTCGCTGGCGCTGACGGGCTCCGGCGACACGGTCTGGGACTGGGACGTGGCACGCGACCGTGTCGTCACCATCCCCGACATCTCCATCCAGCTCGGCCTTGCCCCTGGCGTCATGCACGGCCCGGCGCGCAACTGGCTGCCGCGTCTGCATCCGGACGACCGCGACCGTTTTCGCGCGACGCTGGACGTGCTCCTGGAGCACCGCAAGGGCCGGCTCAACCATCAGTTCCGCGTGCGCGCCGAGGACGGCCACTATCACTGGCTCGCCATCCGCGCCCGGCCGGTGCTCGGCGCGAACGGCGAGATCATCCGCTGCGTCGGCACGATCATCGATATCACCGAACAGAAGAACTCCGTCGACCGCCTGCTGCAGGACGCCCTGCACGACAACCTGACGGGCCTGCCGAACCGCCAAGTCTTCCTCGACCGGCTGCAATCGATCCTGTCGCTCACCGCAAGCTCGGACACTGTGCGCCCGACGGTACTGACCATCGACATCGACCGCTACAAGCAGGTCAACGACGCGCTCGGCATTGCCGCCGGCGACAACATCCTCATCGCCCTCACCCGGCGTCTGCGCCGCCTCCTGAAGCCGCAGGACACGCTGGCACGGCTTGCCGGCGACCAGTTCGGCCTTATCCTGATGTCGGAGCGCGACCCCGCCAAGGTCGCCGATTTCGCCGATGCGGTCAGCAAGGCGATCATGGTGCCGATCAATTTCGGCGGCCGCGAGATCATCCTGACCGCCTCGATCGGCCTCGTCTCCTGGGTCGACCAGCAGGAGGACGCGCCGGGCCTGCTCAACGATGCGGAACTGGCCATGTACCGGGCCAAGAAGGGCGGCGGCAACCGCGTCGAACCCTTCCGTCCCGCCTTCCGCACCTTCGGCGCGGATCGCCTGCAGATCGAGACGGACCTGCGCCGCGCCATCGAGCGCAAGGAACTCTCGCTCGTCTATCAGCCGATCGTCCGCCTTTCCGATGCCGAGATCGCCGGCTTCGAGGCGCTGATGCGCTGGGACCACCCCAAACGCGGCAACATCTCGCCGACGGAATTCATCCCGATCGCGGAAAGCTCCGACCTTATCAACCAGCTCGGCCTCTTCGCCTTCGACAAGGCGGCGAGCGACCTGATGGACTGGCAGCTCCAGACCGGCGACCTGCCCGTCTTCGTCTCGGTCAACCTCTCCAGCGCCCAGCTCCTCAACAACGAACTCTACAACGACGTGCGCGCCGCGCTCGCCAAGACGCGCTGTGCGCCGGAAAAGCTCAAGCTGGAACTCACCGAATCCGTGGTGATGGAGAATCCCGAGCAGGCCCGCCTGATCCTCACCAAGCTGAAGGACGTCGGCCTCGGCCTCGCGCTCGACGATTTCGGCACGGGCCATTCCTCGCTCTCCTATCTCACCCGCTTCCCCTTCGACACGATCAAGATCGACAAGGCGCTGGTGCGCGACGGTTCCGACAAGCGCACCGTGCTGCTCCGCTCCGTCATCTCCATGGCGCGGGAACTGGAAATGCAGGTCGTCGCCGAGGGCATCGAATCCGAGGAGGACGCGATCGAGCTCGGCAATATGGGCTGCGAATTCGGCCAGAGCTACCTCTTCGGCCCGCCGATCGGCTACGATTCCGTGCTGCGGCTGCTGAAGGAGCGCTTTCCGCTGATGAAGCGGGCGTAGACGCCCGCTACGAACGCCTCACCAGCCTGTTGATGAAATCCAGCTTCTGTACGACCGGTGGCGGCAGGACGAAGGGGTAGCTGTCGGGCTGGCCCATCGAACGCTGGATGGCGTTCATGGCGACGCTGAGCGGGATCCAGGCTTCGACGAGGCGACCGGCATCGGGGGCACGGTAGGGATCGAAGGTGACCTCGGCCTCCAGCTCCTCGTGGCCCTTCGGATCGGTGTTGAGGCCGAAGGCGCGGGCGGTTTCCAGCGTATCGACGATGTGGAAGAAATGTGCCCAGCACTCGGCGAAATCCTCCGCCGGGTGGCAGCTGGCATAGGCGCTGATGAAATATTGCGGCCAGTCGGCGGGCGGCCCCTGTTCGTAGTTGCGCCGGAGGGCGGCAGCGTAGTCCTCGCGCTCGTCGCCGAAGAGGCGGCGGGCCTCTTCCAGCGTCGCCTCCTCGCGGATGAGCCTGGTCCAGTAGAAGTGGCCGATCTCATGGCGGAAATGGCCAAGCAGCGTGCGGTAAGGTTCGTCCATCGACACGCGCACGCCCTCGCGCACCTCATCGTCGGCCTCGGCCGCGCGCAGACTGACGAGGCCGTCCTCGTGACCGGTCATGGCGGCCTGGACGACATTGCCGCCGGCATCCAGCTCGTCGGCCAGAAAATCGAAGACGAGGCCGCCGGCAGGGTCGTCCTCGCGCGTCGGGTGCGGCAGCTTCCAGCGCAGGATGGAATAGAAGAGATGGCGCTGGGCTGCGCCGATACGCCGCCAGCGCTCCAGCCCCTTCGGGTCCGTGGTGGGCACGATGCGGTTGTGGCGGCAGGCCTCGCAGAAGGCGTGCGCGCTGTCGGCCGGCAGCAGCCAGTTGCAGACATCCTGCGCGGCGTTGTCGCAGAAGCGGTAGACGCCCTCGCCCGGCGCGATCTTCCAGACCCCCTCGCCCTCCGGCACCAGGGCATGCAATGTCATGTCCTCGGCAAGAAACCCGAGCGTGGAGCCGCAACGCACGCAGACGCGGTTGTCGAAATAGGTGGTCTGGCCGCATGTCGCACAGGTGAAAAGTTTCATGATGCCTCGATCCGGCGATGGCCCTTCGACAAAATACCCGCATCGGCCGTTGGCGATACGGGTATTTAGGCTTTGCGGTGGCGGGATGACGCGGCGCGCCGTCCCGCAAGTCGTCGGTCAGAGGCGATCGACGGCGCCCTTGGCTGCATCCTTGGCCTTGCCGACCGCTTTCTGGGTCTTGCCCTTGGCTTCCTGGACGGCGCCTTCAACGCGCAGTTTCGGGCTGCCGGCGGCCTTGCCTGCGGCCTGCTTTGCCTTGCCGGCCAGCTCGTTGGCCGTGCCCTTGATCTTGTCGCTCGTGCTACCCACCATCGTACTCCTTGTTAGAGGCGCAATTGTTGACGCGCTCCATAAACGGCAGGCGTTGCGACAGGTTCCGGCAGCATTGGAGAAAATTTGCCGCGCCGCTCAGGCGTGGCCGGCCTCGGCGGAGAGCATGGCGGGCGAGATGCCCATCAGGGCGAGCGCCCGCTCGTATTTGCTGTCAAGATTGGTGTCGAAGATCAGCTCCTCCTGGGCCGGGCAGGACAGCCAGCCATTGGCGCCGATCTCGTTTTCGATCTGGCCTGCGCCCCAGCCGGCATAGCCGAGCATCATCAGGCCCTTCTCCGGCCCGCGGCCGCGGGAAATGGCACGCACGATATCCAGCGTCGCCGTGAGGCAGATGTCGTCGCTGACGGGAATGGAGGATTCGGACATGTAGTCGTCCGAATGCAGCACGAAACCGCGCCCGCTCTCCACCGGCCCACCGCAGCGGATGGGAAAATCCAGCGTCGCGCCGGGCAGGCGGATCACCTCGTCCTCGCCGAGCAGGTCGAGATGCAGCAGCACATCGGAGAAGTTCAGCTGCTGCGGGCGGTTGATGACGAAGCCCATGGCGCCATCGTCCGAATGGGCGCAGATATAGACGACGGTGCGGGTAAAATTGGCGTCGGCCATGCCCGGCATGGCGATCAGGAACTGACCGTCAAGGAAGCCGCGTTCTCGCCTGTTTTTCAGAACCGACATAGCCATAATGGATGTAGCCTACCAATTCGCCATCAAATGAAAAGCGTTCTTTTCGCCGGCGCAGAACGCCAGCCCTGCAAGAAAGGTATGGTGTCCCGGCAGGCGATCAAGCTTTTATGATCGGTCCGTGCATTTTTGTTGCTGGAAAGCATTCCGCCGCAGCGGTAGATGTTGACCCATGAAACGCCTGCAAACTGCTGCAATCGCGCTGCTTTTCCTGTCCTCCGCCGCCTCGGCGGCAACCTCGCCCTGGGTGGAGACGCCGGGCGGCGACGTGCGCCTCGTGGTGCTTCCGGCGGAAACCGACGGTTCGGCGCGCGCCATGCTGGACATCCGCCTGCATGACGGCTGGAAGACCTACTGGCGTGACCCCGGCGGCAGCGGCATTCCGCCGTCCATCACCGTCTCCGGCGCAACGCTGACTTCGATCGGCTTTCCTGCGCCGCGCCGGCTCGGCGACGAGGCGAACCACTATATCGGCTATGACGCGCCGGTGCGCCTGCCGATGAAACTCGCCACGGCGGCGCGCGGCACTGTCACTGCCACGATTTTCCTCGGCGTGTGCAAGGATATCTGTATCCCCGTGCAGGCCGAGCTGACGGTCGAGCCGGGCGGCGAAGGCTTCACCAACCCGCTGGAGGAGACGGCGATCGCCGCCGCCGAGGCGACCCTTCCCGGGATGGCAGGCGACGGCCTCCGGCCACTCGACGGCCATTGGTCGGCGGACGGCAAGACGATTTCCGTGCGTTTCGAGGCACCGGCGGACGCGGCACCCACGGATGTCTTCCTCTCGGGCGCCCCGTTCGAATTCGGCGCGGCCGGCCCCGTGCGGCGGGACGGCAATGCCTTCGTCGCCGACATTCCGGTGCTGCACCGGCCGAAGGTGTTCGACCTTGCGAAGAACCCGATCCAGCTGACGCTCCGCTCCGGCGAGAAGACGATGGAAGCCCCGCTCGCCGTCGAGTGAACCCGCGGCGTTTCGGGCGGAAAACCGCTTCGCACTTTTGCCGGCGCTGCTTATAGTGCCGCCGGCAGGCCCCTTCCGGCCCTTCGCCATTCCCTATCAGACAGGAGAGACGCCGTGACCATTTCCGTTGGAGACAAGCTGCCCGAGCTCAAGATCAAGGAGCGCACGCCGGACGGTCCCGCCGACATCTCGACCGCGGACCTTTTCGCGGGCAAGCGCGTCGTGCTCTTTGCCGTGCCGGGTGCCTTCACGCCGACCTGCTCGCTGAACCATCTTCCGGGCTATCTCGAAAACCGCGACGCGATCCTCGCCAAGGGCGTGGACGACATCGCCGTCGTCGCAGTCAACGACCACCATGTGATGGGCGCCTGGGCGACCTCCACGGGCGGCGCCGGCAAGCTGCGCTTCCTCGCCGACTGGGATGCCGGCTTCACCAAAGCGCTCGGCATGGACATCGATCTCTCCGCCGGCACGCTCGGCGTGCGCTCCAAGCGCTATTCCATGCTGGTAGAGGACGGCGTGGTGAAGGCGCTGAACATCGAGGAAAGCCCCGGCCAGGCGACCGTTTCCGGCGCGGCGGCGATGATCGAGCAGCTTTGAGATCAAAGGGGGGCTAGGCCCCTCATCCGGCTACCGCCCCTTCTCCCCGCGCGCGGGGAGAAGGTCCCGGCAGGGGAATGAGCGGCAATCAGCCTGAGCGCCCTACCCCTTCTTGAACGGCGCCATGCCCTTGCGGGCGAGCTCGTCGGCACGTTCGTTTTCCGGGTGGCCGGCATGGCCCTTGACCCAGTGCCATTCCACCTTGTGGCGCAGGCGTTCGGCATCCAGCGCCTGCCAGAGGTCGCCGTTCTTCACGGGCTTCTTGTCGGCGGTCTTCCAGCCGTTCTTCTTCCAACCGAAGATCCATTTCGAAATGCCGTCCATGACGTATTTCGAATCCGTGTAGAGATCGACCTCGCAGGGCGTCTTGAGCGCGGCAAGCGCACTCATCGCCGCCGTCAGCTCCATGCGGTTGTTGGTGGTTTCGGCCTCGCCGCCGCACAGGTCCTTCTCGACCGTACCGTAACGCAGCACTGCGCCCCAGCCGCCGGGACCGGGATTGCCCGAGCAGGCGCCATCCGTGAAAATATCGACATGCTTCATCGCGACAGACCGTATTCCGCAGGGTTTTGAATCTGACGGTGGAAGCGCAGCTTGCGCAGATATTCCAGCGGATCCTTCTTGACGACAAGCGCGCCGGGCGGCGTCATCAGCCAGTCGTAGAGCCGCGTCAGGAAGAAGCGCAGCGCCGAGCCGCGCGCCAGCAGCGGCAGGGCCGCGGCCTCCTCCTGCGAAAGCGGGCGCACGCTTTCGTAGCCTTCCAGCAGCGCCATGCCCTTGGTCAGGTTGAACGCACCGTCCTTCTCGAAGCACCACGCGTTGAGGCAGATGGAGACGTCGTAGGCGAGCAGGTCGTTGCAGGCGAAATAGAAATCGATGAGACCCGACAGGGCGTCGCCGATGAAGAACACATTGTCCTGGAAGAGATCGGCATGGATGACGCCCGACGGCAGGCCCTTCGGCCAGTTCGTCTCCAGGAAGGCGAGTTCGCCGGCGATCTCATCCTGCAGGCCGGTTTCCACCTCGTCGGCGCGGTCCGCCGACTTTTCCCACAGCGGCCGCCAGCCACCGACAGAGAGCGCGTTGGCGCGGGTGATGTCGAACCCTTCGCCGGCCAGATGCATTTCGGCCAGCGCGCGGCCGACCTCGCGGCAATGTTTCGCCGCAGGCTTGCGCAGCCACATGCCCTCGAGGAAGGAGATCATCGCGGCAGGGCGGCCCGAAAGCTCGCCAAGCAGCGCGCCGTCGTTGCGCGGCAGTGGCAGTGGGCAGGAAAGACCCCGCTCGGCCAGGTGATGCATCAGACCGAGGAAGAACGGCAGGTCGTTTCGGTCGACGCGCTTCTCGTAGAGCGTCAGGATGAAGGCGCCTGCCGTCGTGTGCAGCAGGAAATTGGAATTCTCCACGCCCTCGGCAATGCCCTTGTAGGACAGCAGCGTGCCCGCGTCATAGGCAGTGAGGAAGCGGGCGAGATCGTCTTCGGTGATATCGGTATAAACGGCCACGGCGGGTCTCAGGCTTGTGGGGTGGTAGGATCGACGGGACGGTATGGCATGGACGGCCGCCCCTCACCTGCCTGCCGGCATCCTCTCCCCGCAAGCGGGGCGAGGAGCGATGGGCGCACCGCTCTGCTCCTTCGCCCCGCTTGCGGGGAGAAGGTCCCGGCAGGGGGATGAGGGGCAATAGACGGCAGGGCCTGCAGGATTTTATTCCCCATTGACGAAGGCCATGTCGGCGGAGGTGAGTTCGATGGTGCGAAGCTCGCGGTTGACGAGGAAGTGCTCGTTTTCCTCGACCGTGTCGGCAAGCTCCACGACGGCGTTGTAGCGCGCGCGGAAAGCCTCGATGATCTCGTTGACGATGACCTCGGGCGCCGATGCGCCGGCCGAGAGACCGACGGTCCTGATATCGCCGATGGTTTCCCAGTCGATCTCGGCGGCGCGTTGCACGAGCACGGATTTCGTCGCCCCGGCCCGCAGCGCCACTTCGACGAGGCGCTTGGAATTGGAGGAGTTCGGCGCGCCGACGACGAGGAAGAGATCGCAGCCCGGCGCGGCCTGCTTGACCGCTTCCTGCCGGTTGGTGGTGGCGTAGCAGATGGAATCGGCGGCCGGGGCCGTCAGGTTCGGGAAGCGCTCGTGCAGGCGCTTGATGACGCCGGCCGTGTCGTCCACCGAGAGCGTCGTCTGGGTGACGAAGCCGAGATTGTTTTCGTCCGGCGGAACGTATCTGTCCGCGTCCTCGACGGTCTCGACCAGCGAGACGGAGCCTTCCGGCAGCTGGCCCATGGTGCCGATCACCTCGGGATGCCCGGCATGGCCGATCAGAACGACGTGGCGGCCAAGGCGCTGGTGGCGCATCGCCTGCTTGTGGACCTTGGAGACGAGCGGGCAGGTCGCATCGAGATAGAAGAGATTGCGCGCCTCGGCATCGGCGGGCACGGATTTCGGCACGCCATGGGCGGAGAAGACGACAGGCTGCTGGCGGTGCTCTTCCGGGATCTCGTCGAGCTCTTCGACGAAGATCGCGCCCTTGGCCTCCAGCCCCTCGACGACATAGCGGTTGTGCACGATCTCGTGGCGCACATAGACCGGCGCACCATAGGCCTTCAGCGCCAGCACGACGATCTGGATGGCGCGATCGACGCCGGCGCAGAAGCCGCGCGGGCCACACAGCCTGATGGTCAAGTCCGGTCGGGTATCAATCATGCTTCACTGTATCCGGCAATGGTCGGGGCCTTGCGCCCCATATAGGCCGGCAAGCGCCGCCGCGCCAAGAAAAAACAACTTGATCGCCCGCTTTCAGGCCCCTGGACGAGCGGTCCTCCGCCGCAGCACGGCAAAGAGGCCGACGCCGACCAGTGCGGCCGCCAGGCCATACCAGGTGACGGCATATTGCAGATGGTTGTTGGGCAGGTCGAACTGGGTAACGGCGCCGATCGGCAGCCCCTTGGGGTTCGGCGCATCCCCGGCATCGACGAAGAAAGGCACGAGCCTGTCTGCGGGAATACCGGTCGTCGCCGCCATCGCGTCGAGGTCCTTCCAGTAGAAGATGTTCTTCGACAGGTCGTTGTCTGGCACGATGGAGGACGGTTTTTCGGCAAGGCGGGCACGGGCAAGACCGGTCACGCTCTGCAGGCCAGTGAGCTGGCCCTGCTTGCGCATTTCCGGCTCCTTCGCCTCGAAGGGTGTAAAGCCCCGGTTGACGAAGAGGAAGCGCCCGTCGGCCAGCTGGAGCGGCGTATAGACGTGATAGCCGGTCTGGCCGCGCCAGGTGGCAAAGAAGTGCCGCTCCTTGTTGTTAGCGAAAACGCCCGAGACCGTCACGGGGCTGTATTCGATATCCTCGCCCCGCGCCGCCATCGCCTCGATATCGGCCAGCGACACCGGCGCGGCGATGCGGCGCGCCGCCATGTCGGAAAGAAGCTGCTCCTTCCAGTAGAGGCGCTGCAGCTGCCAGGTGCCGAGCGACAGCAGGATGGCGAGAGCGACGACGAAGGCGGCCCCCATGAGGATCGCCACGCCCCTGCTCTTTCGCGGCATCGCGCCGGCCGGGACCTCAGCCACGGTCGATCTCGCCCGGCCGGGCATTGTTGCGGTATTGCAGCGTGATCAGCAGGCCCTTGAGCACGCGCGTCAGCCCAAGGCCGAGAATGATGACGAGCGGGATCCACAGAAGGAAATGCACCCAGAGCGGCGGGTTGACGTTGACCTCCATCCACAGCGCTGCACCGACGACGATGAAGCCGACGATGAGCAGCACGAAGACGACCGGGCCATCGCCCGAATCGGCGAAGGCATAGTCGAGCCCGCAGCTTGTGCAGGACGGCTTCACCTTGAGCAGGCCGTCGAACAGCTTGCCCTGGCCACAGCGTGGGCAACAGCCACGCAGCCCGGTGCTGAAAGGGTCGACGGGGGGATAAAGTGCCTTGTCCTCGTCCATGCTCGTATCCGTATGTTCACGCCCGGGTGGGCTGCCGCGGGCTCTTGCTTCAGGCGGCAAGGCCCATCACCTGCCTGCCGGCATCCTCTCCCCGCAGGGGGATGAGGGGCCAAAGCGGCGCATATGCTCCTATACCGTCCTGCCCGCCGCCCGTCCAACCGAAAGGCCGCGACAAAGGGGCCCGAAACGGGAAACGGCCGCATCGCTGCGGCCGTTTCGACAAATCGAGCAAGGCTCGCTTACATGTGCGCGATCGGCGCGCCCCAGCCACCCCAGATGTAAATGGAGAAGAACAGGAAGAGCCAGACGACGTCGACGAAGTGCCAGTACCAGGCGGCCGCCTCGAAGCCGAAATGCTGCTTCGGAGTGAAGTCGCCGCGCATGGCGCGGATGAGGCAGACGATCAGGAAGATCGTGCCGACCAGAACGTGGAAGCCGTGGAAACCGGTCGCCATGAAGAAGGTCGCGCCGTAGATGGATTCCTTGAAGGCGAACGGTGCGTGGGCATATTCATAGCCCTGGACGAAGGAGAACAGCACGCCGAGGACGACCGTCAGGGCGAGGCCGTTGACGAGGCCCTTGCGGTCGTTGTGCAGCAGCGCATGGTGCGCCCAGGTCACGCAGGTGCCCGAAAGCAGCAGGATGACGGTGTTGTAGAGCGGCAGGTGCCAGGGGTCGAGAACCTCGATGCCCTTCGGCGGCCAGACGCCACCGGTGTGCTCGACGCGCGCGGCCTGGATGGCTTCGGCCGGGAAAAGGCTGGCATCGAAGAAGGCCCAGAACCAGGCGACGAAGAACATCACCTCGGAGGCGATGAACATGATCATGCCGTAGCGCAGGTGCAGCGAGACGACGCGGGTATGGTGGCCCTCATGCGCTTCCTTCACCGTGTCCGCCCACCAGGCATACATGGTGTAGAGCGTGATCAGCAGGCCGATATAGAAGATCCACGGATTGGCCAGGTTCAGGCCGAACAGGTGGAAGGTACCGCCCGACAGGTAGCGCATGTAGCCGATGCCGCCGAGCGCCAGGACGAAGGCGCCGATGGAGGCAAGCAGCGGCCACGGGCTGGGGTCGATGATGTGGTAGTCGTGTTTCTTCTGATGCGCATCGGCCATCTGACTTATCCCCAATGTATCGCGTTCCGTTCCCGGCATAGCCGGAAACGCATGGTATTCAAAGCTTGTTCGCGTCGTCCGTCTTCACCTCCGCAGCCGAAGCCACCGGCTTCGACGCCTCATGCGGATAGAAGGTATAGGACAGCGTGAGCGTGTGGATGCCCTTCGTCTCGACCGGCTCGACGATCGCGGGATCGACGAAGAAGACGACGGGCATGATCAGTTCCTCGCCGGGCTTCAGCGTCGTTTCGGTGAAGCAGAAGCACTGGACCTTGTTGAAATAGGCGCCGGCCGCCTGCGGCGTGACGTTGAACGTCGCCTGGCCGGTCGTCGGCGTGGAGGCGAGATTGCGCGCCTTGTACATGATCTGCACGGTCTCGCCGATCTTCAGCTCGACCTCGCGCTGCACCGGCTCGAAGCTCCAGGCAAGGCCCGGGCCGACATTGGCGTCGAAGCGCACCTTGATCGTCTTGTCGAGGATGATGTCGGAGGCCTGCTCGACGCGCTGCGTCGTGCCGCCGTACCCCGTCACCTTGCAGAACATCTCGTAGAGCGGCACGGCCGCATAGGCCATGCCGACCATACCGATGACGAAGGAGCAGCAGATGGCGACGATCGTGCCATTGCCCATCCTGCTCTTTTCGGTCTTTTGCATCTCGCTCATCGTCAGCCCGCCATTCCGCCGGAGAACTTCACGAGCGTGACGATGTAGAACAGCACGACGAGGCCCAGAAGCACCGCGCCGAGCGCGATGTTGCGGCCGCGGCGCGCCTTCTTCTGATTTTCCGTGAGATTTACGGTTTCCATTACAGCACCCATCCGAATGACGCGATCATGTGGTCGACCATCAGGCCGGAGAAGACCGCGAACAGATAGACGATGGAGAAGGCGAAGAGCTTCTTGGCCGGCACCATCGCGACGTCGCCCTCCGGCATGCGCAACACGCCGACAGAGTACCACACGAAGCCGAGGCCGAGGGCTGCGGCAAAGAGACCGTAGCCGAGGCTGGCGAAGCCGAGAAGGGTCGGCACGACGGCGATCACGGCGGTCAGCACCGCATAGATGAGGATCTGCACCTTGGTGGTCCGCTCACCGGCGACATTCGGCAGCATCGGCACGCCGACGGCGCCGTAGTCGCGCATCTTGAACAGCGCGAGCGCCCAGAAATGCGCCGGGGTCCACAGGAAGGTGATGAGGAAGAGCACGACGCTCTCGATGGAAACGCCGCCGGTGACGCAGGCCCAGCCGATCATCGGCGGAAAGGCGCCGGCCGCGCCACCGATGACGATGTTCTGCGGCGTCGAGCGCTTGAGCCACATCGTGTAGATGACGGCGTAGAAGAAGATGGTGAAGGCAAGCAGACCGGCCGAAAGCCAGTTGACCGCAAGGCCGAGGATCGCGACCGAGAAGGCGGAGAGCGTCAGGCCGAAGGCGAGCGCTTCTTCCGGGCGGATGCGGCCGGAGGGAATGGGACGCTTGGCGGTGCGGGTCATGACCGCATCGATGTCGGCGTCGTACCACATGTTGAGGGCGCCGGATGCTCCCGCGCCCACGGCGATACAGAGGATCGCGATGGCGGCGATGAACGGGTTGATCTCGCCCGGAGCAAGAATGAGGCCGGCGAAGGCCGTGAAGACGACGAGCGACATGACCCGCGGCTTCAGGAGCTCGAAGAAATCACGCGGCGACGCTTCGGAGAGGTAGACCTCGCCGCCGCCCGGAACCGTTTCGTGATGCTCGATGACCGCCATGTTCTTTCCGTCGCGTTCGGCCGATTCATTCGGCCTTTTCTACTGGCGGAGCCGCCGTTTCCGGCGGCTCCGATCTCAAGGGTCTTACTTGACCTTCGGGAGCTGTTCCCACTGGTGGAACGGCGGCGGCGAAGAGAGCTGCCATTCCAGCGTGTTTGCACCTTCACCCCACGGGTTGTCGCCGGCGACGCGCTTCTTGGCGAAGGCTTCAAAGACGCCGAAGAGGAAGATCAGGACGGCGAAGGCCGAGATGTACGAACCGTAGGACGACACCGCGTTCCAGCCGGCAAAGGCGTCCGGGTAGTCGATGTAGCGGCGCGGCATACCGGCAAGGCCGAGGAAGTGCTGCGGGAAGAAGATCAGGTTCACGCCGACGAACATGACCCAGAAGTGCAGCTTGCCGAGGAATTCCGAGTACATGTAGCCGGTCATCTTCGGGAACCAGTAGTACCAGGCAGCGAAGATCGCGAAGACGGCGCCGAGCGACAAAACGTAGTGGAAGTGGGCGACCACGTAGTAGGTGTCGTGCATGGCGCGGTCGAGGCCGGCATTGGCGAGCTGGACGCCCGTAACGCCGCCGACGGTGAACAGGAAGATGAAGCCGATCGCCCAGATCATCGGCGTCGTGAAGCGGATCGAACCACCCCACATCGTCGCGATCCACGAGAAGATCTTCACGCCCGTCGGAACCGCGATGACCATCGTGGCGAAGACGAAGTAGCGCTGGGTCTGGAGCGACATGCCGACCGTGTACATGTGGTGCGCCCACACGATGAAGCCGACGGCGCCGATCGCGACCATGGCGTAGGCCATGCCGAGGTAGCCGAAGATCGGCTTGCGCGAGAAGGTCGACACGATGTGGCTGACGATGCCGAAACCGGGCAGGATCAGGATGTACACTTCCGGGTGACCGAAGAACCAGAACAGGTGCTGGAAGAGGATCGGGTCACCGCCGTTTTCCGGCGCGAAGAAGGCCGTGCCGAAGTTGCGGTCGGTCAGCAGCATGGTGATGCCGCCTGCCAGAACCGGCAGCGAGAGCAGAAGCAGGAAGGCGGTGATCAGCACCGACCAGGCGAAGAGCGGCATCTTGTGCAGCGTCATGCCCGGAGCGCGCATGTTGAGGATCGTCGTGATGAAGTTGATCGCGCCGAGGATCGAGGAGGCGCCGGCGATGTGCAGGCCGAGGATCACGAAGTCCATGGCAGGACCCGGCTGACCCGACGTCGAGAACGGCGGATAGATCGTCCAGCCGCCGCCCGCGCCGTAGCCGCCCGCCGGGCCTTCGACGAACATCGAGAGCAGGACGAGCAGGAAGGCCGGGATAATCAGCCAGAACGAGATGTTGTTCATGCGCGGAAAGGCCATATCCGGCGCGCCGATCATGATCGGCACCATCCAGTTGGCAAAACCGCCGATGAGCGCGGGCATGACCATGAAGAAGATCATGATGAGCGCATGCGCCGTCGTGAAGACGTTGAACATGTGCTTGCCGCCATCGATGGCAGCATCGCCCTCGAAGCCGTAGACCATCGAGGCAAGACCGTGGAAGATCTGGATGCCCGGCTCCTGCAGCTCCATGCGCATCACCACCGACAGCGTGCCGCCGATGATGCCCGCACAGATCGCGAAGATCAGGTAGAGGGTGCCGATGTCCTTGTGGTTGGTCGACAGGAACCAACGCTGGAAGAATGTGAGCGGCTTGTGTTCGTGGTGATCGTGGTGATCGCCGTGGGCAGCGGATGTTCCGGCCATGGTCTCTCTCCCTTGGAATTACTGCGCGGCGTTTGCGGCGACGTTGACGGACTTTGCCGCACCGTCGACCGACGCCATCAGGGCTTTGTTTGCATCGCCGAGGTTCGTCGCGGCGGCTGCGAGCCACGTATCGTACTTCTCCTGCGAGACGACGCGGATGGCGATCGGCATGAACGCGTGGTCCTTGCCGCACAGCTCGGAACACTGGCCGTAGAACAGGCCTTCACGGTCAGCCTTGAACCAGGTTTCGTTGAGGCGGCCCGGGACGGCATCGATCTTCACGCCGAAAGAGGGCATCGCGAAGGCGTGGATCACGTCGGCAGCGGTGACGAGGAGACGGACATGCTTGCCGACGGGGACGACGACTTCGTTGTCGACAGCCAGAAGGCGCGGATAGACGCCCCTGTCTTCCTTGCCGGCAGCAGCGCGATCGCCGTCCTGCAGCAGGATGCTGTCGAAGGAGAGCGGGCTCTCGCCGACCTGATACTCATAACCCCAGTACCACTGGTAACCGGTGGCCTTGATCGTCAGCTCCGGCTCTTCCGTCGGGGCGAGCTGCCTGGTCAGAAGCTGGAAGGACGGAACGGCGAGGAACAGGAGAACGATGACCGGGCCGAGCGTCCAGACGACTTCGATCGCCGTGTTGTGGCTGGTCTTGGACGGAACCGGGTTCTTGCTCTCGCGGAACTTCACGACGACGACGATGAGCAGGACGAGAACGAACAGGGTGATCGGGACGATGAACCACAGAGTGTACTGCTCGAACCAGCGGATCTCTTCCATGATCGAGGTCGCGGCGGGCTGAAGGCCCTTCTGCCAGTCGAACGGCTGATCAGCGAAGGCGGTCGAAGCAAAGAGCAGACAGCCGATCGCGGCCAGAACTGCAAAAGCTTTGTTTTTCACAACGTATCTCCCCAAGGCGTTTGATCGGGATCAAACAGACGCGCAGAATCCCTGCTATACTGAGTGCTTAAAACCACAGTTTCATGCTCGCCGCAACAGCCATGGGGGACACCCCGTGCGGCATTTTTGCGCAAAAGCAAAAGCATGGGCCCGCTCCCCACAGTTTCTTCATAATTCCCTATAGCATGAAAGGTTTGGCCGCGGCGATCCTGCGCAAAGCCCCCTTGCTTCCCCTCATCCACCGTCCGCACCGGCGGTTCGGCCCCGGGCAAGGCCCCTATTATAATGAGTGGAGAACCGGTCCAATTTCCGCCTTCAATCAATTGGAAATGAGCGCCCGGGGCTTTTCATTTCCCCCCTGCCCCTTCAAAGATAGCCCGACTGATTCGAGATTCCGAGGTTTTCATGGGTTTTGCTCCCCTTTCCCGGCTGTCCCGCACGGCACTTGGCCTTGCCGCGCTCGGGTTCGGCGCTCTCGCGCTTCCTTCCCTTTCGGCAGCCCAGCAGCCCGGCACGGTGAAGTCGAACCACGGCGCCTGGTCGATCGTCTGCGACCAGCCGGCCGGCGCCTCCGGCGAACAGTGCGCGCTGATGCAGAACGTGCTCGCCGAGGACCGGCCCGAGCTCGGCCTGTCCGTCGTCGTGCTGAAGACCGCCGACCGCAAGGCGAAAATCCTTCGCGTGCTCGCGCCGCTCGGCGTGCTACTGCCGAACGGGCTCGGCCTCAATGTCGACGGCAAAGATATCGGCCGCGCCTATTTCGTGCGCTGCTTCTCGGACGGCTGCTATGCCGAGGTCGTGCTCGAGGACGAACTCCTGAAGACCTTCCGCTCCGGCGCGACGGCAACCTTCATCGTCTTCCAGTCGCCCGAGGAAGGCATCGGCATTCCCGTTGATCTCAAGGGTTTCGGCGAAGGCTACGACGCACTGCCATAAGCCCGCACCGGGCGGGCTTGCCGCCCGCCTTCCGGGGACTTACATGAGGCCCCAAGTCCAATGCTTGCGGAGCCTCCCATGAACACCGACCTTCTCTCCCTCTTCGATGTCGACGAGGCGTCCGTACAGGCGGTGCTCAAGGAGACGTTGAAGAACGCCGACGACGGCGAGCTCTTCCTCGAACACGCCCAGGCCGAATCCCTTTCCTTCGACAATGGCCGCCTCAAGGGCGGCAGCTTCAACACCGACCAGGGTTTCGGCCTCCGCGCCGTTGCCGGCGAAGCCGTCGGCTATGCGCATTCCGGCGAGATGACCCTGTCGGCGCTGAAGCGCGCGGCCGACGCTGCAGGCGCCGTCACGCGCGGCTTTTCCGGCGACTACGCCGCCGCCCCGCAGGGCACAAACCGGCGGCTCTATACGCCGGACAACCCGATCGGCACACCGAGCTTCGAGCAGAAGGTCGCCCTCCTAACCGAGATCGACGCGTATCTCCGCGCCAAGGATCCCAAGGTGCGGCAGGTGACCGCCTCGATCGCCGCAAGCTGGCAGGTCGTCAACATCCTGCGCGCCGACGGGCACCGCGTTACCGACATCCGCCCGATGACGCGCGTCAACATCTCCGTCGTCGCCGGTGAAGGCGACCGGCAGGAGACCGGCAGCTACGGCGTCGGCGGCCGCACCACCTTCGACGCGTTCCTCACCGAGGAAAGCTGGCGTTTCGGCGCCGACGAGGCGCTGCGGCAGGCGCTGGTCAATCTCGAGGCCGTCGAGGCACCGGCCGGGACGATGGACATCGTGCTCTCCTCCGGCTGGCCGGGCGTCATGCTGCATGAGGCGGTCGGCCACGGGCTGGAAGGCGACTTCAACCGCAAGAAGACGTCGGCCTTCGCCGGTCTGCTCGGCGAGCAGGTCGCGGCCAAGGGCGTCACCGTCGTCGACGACGGCACGATCGACAACCGCCGCGGCTCGATCACGGTCGACGACGAGGGCACGCCGTCCGCCTACAATGTGTTGATCGAGGACGGCAAGCTGGTCGGCTACATGCAGGACCGGCAGAACGCGCGCCTGATGGGCATGAAGGCGACCGGCAACGGCCGCCGGCAGGGTTATGCCTATCGCCCCATGCCGCGGATGACCAACACCTACATGCTGTCCGGCGACAGGACGCCGGAGGAAATCATCGCCTCGGTGAAGAACGGCCTCTACGCCGTCTCCTTCGGCGGCGGACAGGTGGACATCACCTCGGGCAAGTTCGTCTTCGGCTGCACCGAGGCCTACCTCATCGAGAACGGCAAGGTGACGGCCCCCGTCAAGGGCGCCATGCTGATCGGCAACGGGCCGGACGCCATGCGCCGCGTCTCGATGGTCGGCAACGACACGAAGCTCGACACCGGTATCGGCAATTGCGGCAAGGCCGGCCAATGGGTCCCGGTCGGCGTCGGCCAGCCGCATCTGCGCATGGACCAGGTGACGGTCGGCGGCACCAAGGCCTGATCCCGAAATCGCTCTACCGAGCCTCGACTTCAAGAACCAGAGACGGCAAAGCGCTGCAACAGCCATTCCCGGAAGGCGCGCGCTTCCGGGGAGAGGCGCTTGAAGTCACGGGCGACGAGCCAGTAGGCGCCATAGTGAATGGATATGTCGAAGAGCTGCACAAGGCGCCCTTCGGCGATGTCCTCGGCCGCGAAGGCGCGGTCGACCAGCGCGACGCCGTGGCCGCGCAGCGCCGCCTGCAAGACGAGATTGCCTTCGGTAAAGATCTGCGCGCGCCCGGGCGGCACATCCGCCAGGCCGGCGGCGGCAAACCAGCGCTGCCAGGCGCTGCGGTTCTCCTCGTGCAGCAGCGTGTAGGCGAGGATGTCGGCCGGCGTGCGCAGCGGCGCCCCCTCCTCCATCAGGCAGGGCATGACGACGGGCACCAGCTCCACATCCGCCAGGTGCTCGGCTGCAACGCGCGGCCAGGCTCTGGCGTCCATGCCATGCCGGATGGCGATTTCCGGCTCGTGCGCGCGAAACTCGATGAGCCGCATGTCGGATTCGACCACGACGTCGATCTCGGGATGGTCGGCGTGGAAATCGTCGAGATGCGGCACGAGCCAGCTCGCCGCGAAGGAGGGTTCGGAGCTGATCTCCAGCAGTCCGCCGCCACGCCGGCCGCGAATCTCCGACAGGCTTGCATCCATCGCATCGAAGGCGCGCGACAGGACGTCGAGCAGCGCTTCGCCGGCGGAGGTGAGGCGGACGCTGCGGTGACGGCGCTCGAAGAGCGGTTTGCCAAGCTCGGCCTCCAGCTCCTTGACCTGCCGGCTGACGGCGGCCTGCGAGACGAGCAGCTCCTCGGCCGCCAGCGTGAAGCTGCCAAGCCGGCCCGCCGCCTCGAAACTCCTGAGCGCCGTGAGCGGCAACCGTCCGCGTTTCATCGCATAACCTCAAGTCATTCGAAATCGACGATAAACTCGTTTGAGCAAAAAGGGCAAGCAGGCGGACAATCCGTGCAGACAGAAAACACGGAGAACCACGATGCTCGACCCCATCACGCGCATCTTCATGGATGTGATCCGCATCCTCACCTTCCAGGCCGGGCGGCCGGCGCCGCCGCGCCACAGGAAAGCCGTTGTTAACCACTCGGATACCGACCGGGTGCGATAACGGCCGCGAGAGACGAAAAGGGACGACGAAGACGACATGCCGATTCGCAGCGTCATGCGACAGGGGCTGAGGCGCGCCATGATCACCGGCGGGCTGGAGTTCGCGCATCTGGCCGAGCGCGTCGGGCTGATGGCGTCCGCGCGCGGCATGGGTGCGATCTTCACGCTGCATCATGTGCGGCCGAAGACGCCGCAGACCTTCGATCCGAATGCGCATCTGGAGATCACGCCGGACTTTCTCGACGCGGCGATCGAACACCTGACGGAAGAAGGCTACCAGTTCGTGGCGCTGGCCGACATGCCGGCACGACTGGCCATCGCACGCGGTGGCGAGCGTTTCGCAGCCTTCACGCTGGACGACGGCTATCGCAACAATGCGGTTCATGCCCAGCCGGTCTTCACACGGCACAAGGTGCCCTTCACCGTCTTCGTCTCGCCGGGCTTTGCCTGCAAGACGCACGGCATCTGGTGGGAGACGCTGACGGAGCTTTTGCGCGTCGCCCCGCATCTGGAGTTCGATTTCGGCTCCGGCGCGATCGCCCTGCCGCTCGCAACCCTCTTCCAGAAGCAGACCGCCTATGTCCGGCTCGCCCATTTCATCCAGGCGGAGATGGACGAGGCTACGGCAATCGAGCGGCTCGATGCCGCCGCAAGGGCCCATGGCATCGATCCTCTGATGATCACCGAACGGCTCGTCATGCGCGAGCCGGAGCTGAAGAGCCTCGTCGTCAACCCCCTCGCCTCGATCGGCGCGCATACCGTGAGCCACCGGGCCCTCGCCCGCCTTGGCGACGCGGAAGCATGCCAGGAGATGGAGCAGTCGGCCGAGCGCATCGCCGCCATCATCGGCCACCGGCCGGACACGCTCGCCTATCCCTATGGCGGCCGCGCCTCCGTCTCGCCCCGCGAGCACCGACTTGCCAGGGACCTCGGCTTCCGCGTCGCCGTCACGACGGATCCGGGCACGATCTCGGCCCGCTCCTTCGACGCGCCGACGACGCTCCCGCGCATCTCGCTGAACGGGCACTACCAGAAAGCCAAATATGTCGGGGCACTGGCTTCAGGCATTCCCTTCCGGCTGATGCGGCGCTGAGCCAAAATTATTTTGGAAATTGGCTGAGGTGCTCGTGGACGATCCGCCACGTTCCGGCCTCAGCACGCAACAACGTCGTGCCCCGTCCACCACCTGAAAGCATTCTGCCGTCCCGCGTCGTCTGCCAGCAGAAGCGATAGACGCATCCGGCCGCAGCCTCACCCATAGCAAGCCAGCGTCGGTCTTCGAGCCAATAGCGCTCAAGCGGGAATTTTTTCCAGGTCTCCTCGAAGGCCTTGCGAATCTCGTCGAGACCCGAATGGGAACCGTCGTTGAACCAGAAGATCGCCTCCTTCGAGAGCAATGGAAGGAGGAGGTCGAAATCGTGCCGGTTGATCAATGCCTCGTATCGACTGAGAACGTCCTCGGCACGCATGTCACGGCCTCACGGATACATCCTGACCTTCGTCCAGCCGGCACCGTCCGCCGTGCGGCGGAATTCCATGCGGTCGTGCAGGCGGAAGGGGCGGTCGTGCCAGAACTCGATCGAGACGGGCTTGATGCGGAAGCCGGACCAGTGCGGCGGGCGGGGAATCTCGCCGATGGCGTAGCGGGCCGTGTATTCGGCAACCGCCTTTTCCAGCGCGAAACGGCCTTCCAGCGGGCGCGACTGCTTCGATGCCCAGGCGCCGATGCGGCTGCCGCGTGGGCGCGAGGCGTAGTATTCGTCCGCCTCGGCATCGGTGACGACCTCCACCTCGCCGCGGATGCGCACCTGACGGCGCAGCGACTTCCAGTGGAAACACATGGCGGCCTTCAGTGCGCCAAGGATTTCCACACCCTTCTGGCTCTCGAAATTCGTATAGAAGACGAAGCCGCGTGCATCGAACCCCTTGAGCAGGACCATGCGCACATTCGGCAGGCCCGCCTCGTCGACGGTGGCGAGCGCCACCGCGTTCGGGTCGTTCGGCTCGGTCTTCGCCGCCTCCTCCAGCCATGTGCCGAAGAGGGCGTAGGGTTCGTTTTCCTCGGTGAAGTCACCGCTTGTTAACGCATTTTCGCTCATATTCGATTCAATGCCGATCTATTAACTGCATGAGGCAGGTTGGAGTGGACGTCATAGCAAAGTCGCGCGCGCAGACAAAGCCATACAGGGCACATTGCCTTGCGGTTGTTGTCGTGACCCTGTGCGGCGCCTCTCTCTCCGGCTGCATGGGCGGTCTCGACATCTTCGACGGCAGCAAGGTCGATACCCTGCGCACCAGTTCCGTGCCCTCGGGCACCGAACGCCTGACCGACGAGATCACCGTGCGCAACGCCGTCTCCTCCGCCGATCTTGCCCGCACCGGCGGCAGCGCCATTCCGTGGGCGAACTCCGCCTCGGGCAGCGCCGGCGTCATCAGCAGCATTGCGGAAAATCGCGACACGACCGGGCGGCCGTGCCGCGACTTCGTGACGACACGCCATTCCTACCAGGGCATCGCCAACTATTCCGGCCGCACCTGCCTTGGCAATTCCGGCGAATGGCTGCTGCTCGCCTTTGATCTGCAAGGTTGAGGACACGCGATCTTTGCACTTTTTCAACTCTGGCCCGTAACCAGTGATTAGGACGTTCATCGCTATCATGGCCGGCAAAACGGCAACGGGTGGAAGTTATGCGTGACCCCTATTCGGTGCTCGGCGTGAAGCGAAACGCCGGGCAGGAGGAAATCAAGGCGGCCTGGCGCTCGCTGGCGAAGGCCGTGCATCCCGACCAGAACCATGACGACCCAAATGCCACCGTGCGCTTCACGGAGGCCGGCCGCGCCTACGACATCCTGCGCGACCCCGACAAACGCAGCCGCTACGACCGCCAGCAGCGCGAGGCCGAACTGCGCCGCATGGAGCAGATGCGCCGCCAGCAGGCCGAGCGCAAGGCAAGGAGCGAAGCGCCGCCGCGCGTGTCGAACGAGGATGCCGAGGACATGATCGCCCGCATCTTCGGCGTCGATTCGCGCGGACAGCCGGCAGAAGCAAAAGTCCAGGGGCAAGCGCAGTCCCAGCCGCGCCCCCAGCAGCAGGCACAGGCCGCCGGCGCCGCCGCACAGGACGCCCGCAAGGCGGCCGACGAGCCTGAGATCGAAGAGGCACCGCCGGGCCGCGGCGTCGCCCCGGCAAGCAGCCTCATCTCCGCTATCATCCGCCGCATCCGCGGAAGCCGCGTCAAGGTGGAGACGGCACCGGACTTCGTTGCCGACGTCACCGTCAGCGTCGAGGACATCCTCAACAAGGTGCGCCCGACGATCGAGACCCCGGACGGGCAGACGCTGCGCGTGCCTGTCGGCGCCGGCTCGACGGATGGCCAGGTGATCCGCCTCAAGGAGGCCGGTCACCGCATCGAGAACCTGAAGCGCGGCGATGCCGTCATCACCTTGCGCGTTGCCCCCGGTCGCTTCCGGGTCGATGGTTTCGACCTGAAGGTCGACCTGCCGGTGACGATCGAGAATGCCGTGCTCGGCTGCGAGACGACCATCGACGGCCCGCTCGGACCGCTGCCGGTAACGGTTCCGGCCTGGTCGGGCTCCGACCACCAGATCCGTATTCCCGGTGAAGGTCTGCTCATGGAAAACGGCGAACGGGGCGATCTCGTCGCCGAAATCCGCCTTCTCCTGTGGGAAAAACCGGATGACAAGATGATCGACCTGATGCGCAGCCTGCGCGAAGGGCTTTATCTTTGAGCCCTTTGTGACGCTTTCATAAAACATGCACCCATTGTTACGAGTGCTAACAGTTCCTGAACCCTCCCGCGCTTGAACCCCAATGCCGCCTATGCCATAGGCAAATCTGACTTAAGTATCAGGGGGCAAACCATGGTTCAGGCATCTGGTCTGATGAAGGGCAAGCGCGGCGTCATCATGGGCGTCGCCAACAACCGTTCCATCGCCTGGGGCATCGCCAAGGCTATCCACGCACAGGGCGGCGAGATCGCCCTGACCTATCAGGGCGATGCGCTGAAGAAGCGTGTGGAGCCGCTGGCCGTCGAAATCGGCGCCGTGCTGGCCGGCGATTGCGACGTTTCCGACGAGGCATCGATCGACGCCGTCTTCGAGAACATCGAGAAGACCTGGGGCAAGATCGACTTCCTCGTGCATGCGATCGGCTTTTCCGACAAGGACGAACTGACCGGCCGCTACGTGGACACCACACCGGCGAATTTCGCCAAGACCATGCAGATCTCGGTCTATTCCTTCACGTCGGTCGCCCGTCGTGCGGAAAAGCTGATGACCGATGGCGGCTCGATGCTGACGCTGACCTATTACGGCGCAGAGAAGGTCATGCCGAACTACAACGTCATGGGCGTCGCCAAGGCCGCGCTCGAGGCGAGCGTGAAATATCTCGCCGTCGACCTCGGCCCGAAGAACATCCGCGTCAACGCGATTTCCGCCGGCCCGATCAAGACGCTCGCAGCCTCCGGCATCGGTGACTTCCGCTATATTCTCAAGTGGAACGAGTACAATGCGCCGCTGCGCCGGACCGTCACGATCGAGGAAGTCGGCGATGTCGGCCTCTACATGCTGTCCGATCTGTCGCGCTCGGTGACCGGCGAAACCCATCATGCGGACAGTGGCTACCACGTCGTCGGCATGAAGGCCGTCGACGCGCCCGACATCTCCGTTATCAAGGACTGATACGAACGTCCGCCCCGGGGTTTTCGCCTTGCTCATCTACATGATCCGTCACGGCCAGACCGCGTGGAATGCAGAGGGCAGGCTGCAGGGGCAGAAGGACATTCCGCTGAACGAGACCGGCCGCCGCCAGGCGGCCGGCAACGGCGCCGCCCTCAAAGATATTCTCGGCGCCGCGGCCGCCGATTTCGATTTCGTCGCAAGCCCGCTGGGCCGCACGCGCGAGACGATGGAAATCCTGCGCCGCGCCATGGGGCTCGATCCCCTCGCCTACCGCACCGACGAGCGTCTCGTCGAATTGTCCTTCGGCGACTGGGAAGGCCATACCCTGCCCGAGCTGATGGCCGAAGCGCCGGCACGGGTCGAAGAACGCAGCCACGCGAAATGGAACTTCATTCCGCCCGGCGATGCGGCGGAAAGCTACGAGATTCTCTCCTGGCGCATCGCGTCCTGGCTTGCCGATGTCCGTGGTCCGACCGTCTGCGTCAGCCATGGCGGTGTTTTCCGCGCGGCCTTCCGGCTGAACGGCATGGACGAGGAAGAAGCGGCCAACACGCCGATCCACCAGGATCGCCTGCTGCGCATCGATGCGGCGGGCATGCACTGGCTCTAAGGGACAAGAGCCCGCCTGGAAAAGCCGGACGGCCGTGGCGGAATGAAAGGCAAAGCCTTACTGGATGATCTCGAGATCGTTGATGACGCGCTTGCCGTCGACTTCGGTGTAGAACACCAGCACCTTCACGCCCGGTTCCAGCCCCTCGAAATTGAACTCTTCCGGCGCCTGGTACTTCTTGCCGTCATCGAGCGAGAGGCTGAGGTTCGTCGTGTCGACATTCGTGATCACGGCCTCCACGTCGGCGCTTTCGGCAGAAGCTGCGAGCGGCGAAAGGAAAACGGCCGTGGCCATCAGCGCGGCGATCAGAAAGCGCATCTTGCGAACCCCTGGGAATGAATCAGTCTTTTTGCTGGCCATGTCAGATGCCCCCCAAATATGGCGAAATTCGCCCGCCCCCGCGTGCGCTGGTGAAATGGATGGCCGGAAAGATCATACGAAGCAAGGCAGGCTGCCCGCTCATCCCCGGAATTGTCGGACAAGGGCGGCGGAGGGCCCGGAAAGCGGCTTGGCAACACTCTCCCGTATCGGGACGGAAATGCAAGTATTTCAGCTGTTTATAAATGCAATCTTAAGGAAGCCTCCCTTACCGTTTTGCGACCACCGGGGATTCTCTTTTTGCGCGTTCCAGCCGCCTTTCGCCACGCTCTGGCATCCATAGCAGAATGGGCGAAACCGTCGCTCATTCCGGCGGCGATCGCCGGTTGCGTCATCCTGACGGCGGGCATCGTCTACGAGCGGCAGAACGAGCATATCTACCGCAACGAGCTGCAGAACCATGTGGCGGGCGACCTCGCGCTGGTCGCAGCCCGGCTGCAGAGCCAGGTGAACGGCAATGTCGCGGCCCTGCGCAGCGTCGCCAACATGTTCGCGGTGGCGCCGGAGCAGGCGACGCTGCAGTTCAACGTCTTCGCCCGCAAGCTGATGCTGCAGAACACCCATTTCCGCCGGGTCGGCGTCGCGCCGGAGGGCAAGGTCCGGCAGGCCTTCCCGCTCGACGGCAACCAGCATTACCTCGGCACCAATTTCAACCGCTTCCCCTCTTTCCGCCGGGCCGCCCAGATGGACCGTTCGCGCGGGCGCCCGCTAATGTTCGGGCCGGTGCAGTTCGCCAAGGGCGGCCGCGGCTTCAACCTTTTCATACCGGTCTTCACCAATGTGGAGGCGCGGCACTATTTCTGGGGCTATATCGACGGGCTGATCGACGAGCGCAAGCTCTTTACCGACGCCGGCCTGTTCGATGCCGACCAGCCCACGCGGCACAGCGCGCAACGGCACGAAACCGATATCCAGCTCGCCATCCGCGACGTCAGCGTGCCCGACAATATCGTCGATCCGTTCTTCGGCGATGCGGAGGTCTTCGAGAAGGAACCCGTCCTCCAGGCGCTGGATTTTCCCGGCGGGCGCTGGCAACTGGCGGCCATCCCCTCCAAAGGCTGGCAGCACCCGCCTGAAAACCTCACCCAGATCCGGCTGATCATCGCCGCTGCGGCACTCGTCATCATCGTGCCGATCTTTCTGACCGGCGGCCTCGTCAGCGAACGCCAGCGCAACATCGCCCGGCTGCGGGCGCGCGAGCGGCAGGTGCAGTCACTCTCCCAGCGCCTCGACATCGCGCTCGACGCCTCCAAGATCGGCATCTGGGAAGTCGAGCTGTCGACCGGCGCGCGCAACTGGGACGAACAGATGCACCGTCTGCACGGCTTCCCGGAAAACGAGACGCCGAACGACCACGAATGGCGTTCCGTTCTCCACCCCGACGACGTCGCCATCGCCAGGGGCGAGATGGACCGGATCCGCGCCGGCGGCAACGACTACAAGTCGCAGTACCGCATCCTCATGCCCGACGGCAACTGGCACCATATCCGCAATGTCGGTTCACGCCTCACCGGTCCCAACGGCGAGGACAAGCTGACCGGCATCAGCTGGGACGTGACCGAGGACGTGCTGCTGAACGAGGCGCTGAAGAGTGCCAAGGACCATGCCGAGGTGCAGAACGCCGAGCTCGCCAAGCTGACGCAGCGCCTCGACCTCGCGCTCGATTCCTACGAATGCGGCCTGTGGGAGGCCGATCTGGAGGATGGGCTGACGCTGTGGGACGACCGCATGCACCAGCTCTACGGGATCACCAACACCGGCAAGCGCATCACCCACGACACCTGGATCAATGCCATCCATCCCGACGACCGTGCCGAGGCGGAAGGCAAGGCCAGCCGGACCATCGACGAGAACGTGCCCTATTCGCGCACCTCGCGCGTCGTGCATCCGGACGGATCCATTCGCCATATCCAGTCGGTCGGCAAGCTGCATACCGGGCAGGACGGCCGCCGCAAGCTGGTCGGGCTCGCCTTCGACGTCACCGACGACATGCAGATGACCGCCCGCCTGCGCCAGGCCAAGGAACAGTCCGAACGGCAGAATACCGAACTGGAACAGACCAGCCGCCGCCTCGACCTCGCACTCGATTCCTACCAGTGCGGCCTCTGGGAAGCCGATCTCGACCTCCGCCGGACCTACTGGGACGAGCGCATGCACCAGCTTTACGGCCTGGTCTTCACCGACGGCACCGTGACGCACGAGGAATGGCTCGCCGCAATGCACCCGGACGACCGGGAAGAAACGGTCCAGACGGTCAATCACTGCGTCGAACACGATTTACCCTATGTGCGCGAGGCCCGCATCCTGATGCCGGACGGCGAGATCCGCCATGTGCGCTCCGTCGGCAAGGTCCACCACGCTCAGGACGGCGGCCGCAAGCTGATCGGCCTTGCCTTCGACGTCACGGAAGACGTGATCCTGAAGGAAAACCTGAAGGCGGCCAAGGAACAGGCGGACGCCAAGAACATCGAGCTGGAACAGGCCAAGGTCCGCATCGAGCACAACGCGCTGCACGACCCGCTGACCGGGCTCGGCAACCGCCGCAAGCTCGACGACGAGCTGACGGACATCGCCACGCGCAGCGAGACGAAGGATGCGCGCGTCGGCATCCTGCATATCGACCTCGACCGCTTCAAGCAGATCAACGACACGCTCGGTCATGCCGCGGGCGATGCGCTTCTCGTGCATGCCTCGCAGGTGCTGCGCGCCTGCGTGCACACCGGCGACCTCGTGGCACGCATCGGCGGCGACGAATTCGTCGTGGTGGTGACCAACACGACCGATCAGGTCTATCTCAGCGCGCTGTCGCGGCGCATCATCAGCCTGATGCAGCAGCCCGTCGAATATGAGGGCCATCTCTGCCGCTTCGGCGTCAGCATCGGCATCGCCCTTGCCGAGGGCCGGTCGATCGACACGGCCAGGCTGCTCGTCAATGCCGATATCGCGCTCTACCGGGCCAAGGCGCTCGGGCGGAACCGGCATGAATTCTTCACCGAGGCGCTGCAGGCCGAGATCATCTCGAACAAGCGCATCGCCGACGATATCCTGGCCGGCATCGAGAACAACGAATTCGTGCCCTACTACCAGCCGCAGATCGACGCAGGCACACTGAAGCTCGCCGGCGCCGAAGCGCTGATCCGCTGGAACCATCCGCGCGAAGGCCTGCTGACGCCCGACCACTTCCTGAAGATCGCCGAAGACCTCAACGTCATGGCCACGCTCGACCGCATCGTCCTGGAAAAGGCGCTGCTCGACTGCGCCCGCTGGGCGGCGCAGGGCCTGATCATGCCGAAGATCTCGGTCAACGTGTCGGCCCGGCGCCTCCGGGACGAGAGCCTGATCGACAGCCTCACCGGCCTCTCCATCCAGCCCGGCCAGATCGCCTTCGAACTGGTCGAATCGATCTTTCTCGACGAGAGCGACGACGTCGTTCTCACCAACCTGGAACGCATCAAGGCGCTCGGCATCGACATCGAGATCGACGATTTCGGCACCGGCCACACCTCCATCGTCAGCCTCCTGAAGCTGAAGCCGAAGCGGCTGAAGATCGACCGCCAGCTTGTCGCCCCCATCCTCACCGCCCGCAACGAACAGGCGCTGGTGCGCTCGATCATCGAGATCGGCCGCTCGCTCGGCATCGAGATCGTCGCCGAAGGCGTGGAGACGATGGAGCATGCCGAGATGCTGGGCCTGCTCGGCTGCGATCTTCTGCAGGGCTACGCCTTCGCCAAGCCGCTCTCCCGCGACGCCTTCCTCGCCTTCGGCAGCGAGATGCGGTGGAAGCTGGCGTCGTAAGGGCCTGGATCGCCCCTCATCCGCCTGCCGGCACCTTCTCCCCGCAGGCGGGGCGAAGGGGGTGTCGCGCCCGTTTCCCCAGACAGCGGCATCGTTGTGGGGGAGAACATCGCCCCTTGCCCCTTCTCCCCGCCTGCGGGGAGAAGGTCGCGGCAGCGGGATGAGGGGCAATCACCGGGCATCCTGATGGTAAAAGCGCGAAACCCTTGTCCCTACCCCGCCTTTTCCACTAAGAGAGGTCGCACTTTCCTGTGGGGTCCGGTTCCGCTCATGTCGCACAATACCTTCGGTCATCTCTTCCGCGTCACCACCTGGGGCGAAAGCCACGGGCCGGCGCTTGGCTGCGTGGTGGACGGCTGCCCGCCCGGCATCCGCTTCACGCTGGCCGAACTGCAGGCCTGGCTCGACAAGCGAAAGCCGGGCCAGTCGCGCTTCGTGACGCAGCGCCGCGAGGACGACCTCGTCAAGGTGCTCTCCGGCGTGATGCTGGACGACGACGGCGAGACGATGATCACGACGGGCACGCCCGTCTCCATGCTGATCGAGAACACCGACCAGCGCTCCAAGGACTACGGCGAGATCGCGAAACGCTACCGCCCCGGCCATGCCGACTATACCTATGACGTCAAATACGGCATCCGCGACTATCGCGGCGGCGGGCGCTCCTCCGCCCGCGAGACGGCGGCCCGCGTCGCCGCCGGCGGCCTTGCCCGCAAGGTCGTGCCGGGGCTCACCGTCCGCGCCGCGCTGGTGCAGATCGGCAAACACAAGATCGACCGCAGCAACTGGGACTGGAACGAGGTGAACAACAACCCGTTCTTCGCGCCCGACCCTGCCATCGTGCCCGTGTGGGAGGACTATCTCGACGGTATCCGCAAGGCGGGCTCCTCGATCGGCGCGGTCGTCGAAGTGATCGCCGAGGGCGTTCCCGCCGGCATCGGCGCACCGATCTACGGCAAGCTCGACCAGGACATCGCCTCCCTCCTCATGTCGATCAACGCCGTCAAGGGCGTCGAGATCGGCGAAGGATTTGCGTCTGCCGAACTCACCGGCGAGGACAATGCCGACGAGATGCGCATGGGCAATGACGGCAATCCGATCTTCCTGTCCAACCACGCCGGCGGTATTCTCGGCGGCATTTCCACCGGCCAGCCGGTCGTCGCCCGCTTCGCCATCAAGCCGACCTCCTCGATCCTCACCGAGCGCCGCTCGATCGATGCCGACGGCAACAATGTCGACGTGCGCACCAAGGGCCGGCACGATCCCTGTGTCGGCATCCGTGCCGTGCCGATCGGCGAGGCAATGGTCGCCTGCGCCGTTGCCGACCACTACCTGCGCGATCGCGGCCAGACCGGCCGCCTGAAATAATCGGCTGAATAGGAGCCTGCCATGAGCTACGATCAGAAGCGTGTCGTCGATGCCATCCGCGCCTTCGAGGCCGGCGAGATCGTCGTCGTCATGGATGACGACGGCCGCGAGAACGAGGGCGACCTCATCGTCGCCGCCGTGCACTGCACGCCCGAAAAGATGGCCTTCATCGTGCGCCACACCTCCGGCATCGTCTGCACCCCCATGCCGCGCGAGGAGGCCAAGCGCCTCAACCTCAACGCCATGGTGGCGGAGAACGATTCGGCGCATACCACCGCCTTCACCGTCTCGGTCGACTTCAAGCACGGCACGACGACGGGCATTTCGGCCGACGACCGCACGCTGACGGTGCGCAACCTCGCCAACCCCAATGTCGGCGCCGCCGACTTCGTGCGCCCCGGCCACATCTTCCCGCTCGTCGCCCGCGAAGGCGGCGTCCTCATGCGCTCCGGCCACACGGAAGCCGCGGTCGACCTCTGCAAGCTCGCAAGCCTGCCGCCGATCGGCGTGATCAGCGAGCTCGTCAACGACGACGGCACCGTCATGCGCGGGCCGCAGGTGGCAGGCTTTGCCGAGCAGCACGGCCTCAAGCAGGTCTCCGTCGCCGACCTCATCGCCTATCGCCAGCGCAAGGAAACACTGATCGAGCAGGTCGACGGTTTCGACATCGATACGCCCTACGGCAAGGCGAAGGCCCTGACCTACACCCTGCCCTGGGACCCGATGCAGCATCTTGCTGTCGTCTTCGGCGACATCAGGGACGGCGTCGACATTCCGGTGCGCCTGCATCTCGAAAATGTCGGCGGTGACGTCTTTGGTGCGAGCCGCCAGATCGACGCGATCATGAAGCGCATCGCCGAACAGGGCCGCGGCGTGATCGTCTATCTGCGCGAGGGGTCCGTCGGCGTCGGCCAGTCCTCCACCGCGCGCAAGGGCAAACACGACCGCGAGGGCCACGACGAGGCGCAGGCGCGCGAAAGCGAATGGCTGGAAATCGGCCTCGGTGCGCAGATCCTGAAGGATCTCGGCATCACGTCGATCCGCCTGATGGCCTCGCGCGAGCGCCACTATGTCGGCCTCGAAGGGTTTGGCATCCAGATCAGCGCCACCGACCTCTGCTGAAACCGAATATCCCGCTTCCCCGAAACGTCTGAGTTTCACGCGGCAATCGGGGATCGCGGGATTTTCTCGGGGGATGGCGGGGCATGTGGGATTTCAGCATCGGCAGGACCATCGGTATCCTTGCCAGGACCATGCCGTTCATCCTCCTGCGGATGGTGATCTACTTCGTCATCACGCTCGCCTTCATCCTCGCAACGGGTGCGGGAGCCGGTATCGGCTACGGCGTCGGCTCGCTCAGTGAAAGCCCGGAATCCTACGCCGCCTGGGGCGGCTTCATCGGCATGGGCTTCATTGCCGCCGCCGTCTACTGGGCGCGCGAATGGCTGCTCTACATGGTCAAGGCCGCCCATATCGCCGTCATCGTCAAACTGATCGACGGCGAGGCGCTGCCGGACGGCAAGGGCCAGGTCGCCTATGGCCGCGAGGTCGTCACGGCCCGTTTCGGCGAGGCCAACGTGCTCTTTGCACTCGACCAGCTCGTCAAGGGCGTCATCGCCGCCATTACCGGGCTCATCGGCGGCGTCGCCGCCTTCCTGCCGATCCCCGGGCTCGACGCCATCGCCCGCTTCGCCAACACGGTCATCCGCCTGTCGCTGACCTATGTCGACGAGATCATCCTCGGCTACAACATCCGCACGAACAGCGACAATGCCTGGGACGGCGCCCGCCGCGGCCTCGTGCTCTACGCGCAGAACGGCCTGAAGATGGTGAAGAACGCCGTCTGGCTCGCCGTCTTCCTCTGGGTGCTGTCGATCGTCGTCTTCCTCCTCGCCCTCGCCCCCGCCGGCGCGATCCTCTACGCCTTTCCGGGCGAGATCGCGGGCTACAGCTTCGTCGTCGCCATCGTCTTCGCCTGGGCCTTCAAGGCCGCCGTGCTGGAGCCCTTCGCGATCGCCGCGCTGATGGCCGTGTATTTCGACACGATCCGCGGCCAGGTGCCCGACCCGGAATGGGACGCCAAGCTGACGGGCGCCTCCGAAAAATTCCGTGCGCTTACGGAAAAGGGCAAAGCCGCCTTCGGCGGGCGGCCGGTGACGGCCTAACCCGCGTCCCCGCGCCAGCCGTCCAGATACCGCACCGTCTCCACGCCCGCGAACTTCGCAATGCGGGCCAGCTCTGCCTCAAGCTTCTCCTGCCTGCCGGCGGAGGCGCGGACCTTCGGCTCCCACCACAGCCGCTTGACGTCGAGCGTACCGGCCTTGCGGTCGGCCTTCATGTCGATGCGGCCGACGAGGCGGTCGCCCTCGAGCAGCGGGAAGACGTAGTAGCCATATTGCCGCTTGGGCTCCGGCACGAAGATCTCGATGCGGTAGAAATAGCCGAACAGCCGTTCGGTGCGGTTTCGGTCGCGGATCAGCGGATCGAAGGGCGAAAGCACGCGCAGGCGGGCGGGCGGTTCGGGCACATCGCCAAGGCAGGCCGGGAAATCGGCAAAGGCGTGCGAGGCGCGCGGCTTGCCGCCGTCCGCCGGCTCGATGGAGACCGGGCGCAGCTCCTCGCGATGGTCCTCCACCCAGGCCTTCGCCTCCTCCGGCGAGATGAGGTCCCAGAAGGCGGCGATCTCGCCATGGGTGGCAAAACCCAACCGCTCCAGCGCGCTGCGGCAGGCCCAGTCGACAAAGGCATCGTGCTCGACGTCCGGCGCATGGTGATGGGCCGGCACCACGCGCTCGACGAGATCGTAGACCTTCTGGAAGTTCTCGCGCCGGGCGATCGCCAGCTTGCCCGTGTGCCAGAGATATTCCAGCGCCGTCTTGTTCGGATGCCAGTTCCACCAGCCGCCGGATTTGTGGTCGTCGGCCTTGAGGTCCCGCGAAAGGACCGCGCCGCCGGAGGCGATGCGCTCGTAGGTCTCGCCGAACGCCTTGTCGAAGCCCTCGCCCTGCCATCGGCGCCACCGCTCGGTCATCGAGGCCTCCTTGCGGCGGAAGCGGTGTTTCCAGTAGCGGAAGAAGCTGCTCGGGATGACCGAGGCATCATGGGTCCAGTGTTCGAAGAGGTCGCCGTCCTTCTCCAGCAGCGCCGTCAGATGCTCGCGGCGATAGGTCTGGTTGCGCGAGAACAGGATCTGGTGATGCGCCCGCTCCACGGTGGCGATGCTGTCGACCTGCACGAAGCCGATGTCGTGGATGAGGTTCAGCAGGTCCGCCTTGCCGAGCAGGCGGCCGGGCGGAGCGCTCAGACCCTGGCGGGCGAGAAAGATGCGCCGGGCCTCGGCATTGGAGAGAAGAATCGTCATGGTGGATGATAGACACATATTCTTGGTTTGTTCTACACATTTTCGATGGCCAAGCGGGATAGGGCCGCTGTGCCCGTCACACGAGTGCCGCTTATCGAACAGACCGGCGCGGAAAACCTCTTCGCACATGCGGTAGAATTGCCTATAGCTCCCCCACCATCCACGAAACGGGACCCCGCTTTTGGATATCGTCTTTTCCGCCGCAACGGTGACCTATGCCGGACGCACCGCGCTGCACCCGCTGACGCTTGCCCTGAGCGAGCCGCGCATCGGCGTCGTCGGGCTCAACGGTTCGGGCAAGACCACCATGGCGCGGCTGATCAACGGCCTCGTCAAGCCGACGGGCGGCACGGTGACGGTCGCCGGGCTGGACACGGTGGCCGACGAAGCGGCTGCGCGCGGGAAAACCGGGTTCATCTTCCAGAACCCGCAGCACCAGATGATCCTGCCGATCCTGGCCGAAGACATCGCCTTCGGCCTCAAGAACCGCGGCTTCGACAAGGCGGAGATCGCGGCACGGACGGAGGCGGTGCTCGCGCGCTTCGGCATATCCCATCTCGCACGGCGGCGCGTGCACGAGCTTTCCGGCGGCGAGACGCAGCTCGGCGCCATCGCCAGCGTGCTCGTCACCGGCCCGGACCTCCTGATCCTCGACGAGCCGACCAACCAGCTCGACCTGAAGAACCGCGCGCTCATCGAGCGCACGGTTGCGGGCCTGCCGGAACAGGTGCTCGTCATCACGCACGATCTCGCCTTGCTGGAGGGGTTCGACCGGGTGCTGGTGTTCCACGAGGGCCGGCTTGCGGCCGACGACCGGCCGGCCGCGGCGATCCGCGCCTATCGGGGGATCGCGGCATGCTGAACGGACTCGACATCGAGGGCGACTCGCTGCTGCACCGCATGCCGGTGCGCGGCAAGCTGCTCATGCTCTTCGCCGCCGCGATCGGGCTCTTTATCGTTGCCGACCTGCGCATCCTCGTGCCGGCGCTCGGGCTTTCGGCCGTCCTCTGCCTTTCGACCGGCATTGGTCTTCGCGAGGCCTTCCGGCGCGTGCGCTTCGTGCTCTTCACGGTGCTCCTCGTCGCAATCGCGAACTATGCCTTCCATTCGCTGCACGAGGCGCTGGTTGTCTTCTCCCGGCTGAGCGCACTGGTTCTACTGGCTGCCGCCGTCACCGCCACGACCTCCATTTCCGCCTTCATGGACGAGATCACCCGGTTCCTGACACCGCTCGAACGCTTCGGCTTCGTGCGCGCGGCCGATGTGAGCCTCGCGGTCGGCCTCGTCATCCGCTTCGTGCCGGAAATCTTCGCGCGCTACGGCGAGATCACCGACGCCCACCGGGCGCGCGGCCTGCCGGTCCGGCCCTTGACCACTCTCGTGCCGCTCATCATCCTGACGCTGAAGGACGCCGATACGATCGCCATGGCGATTGACGCGCGCGGCTTTCGGCGGCACTAAGCATTCGACCCAATTTTGTCCACCGGGGAACCTCACATGACCACCAGAGACATCGTCCTCGTCGCCCTCTTCGCCGCGATCATCGTGGTGCTGGGCCTGCTGCCGCCGATCACGCTCGGCTTCATTCCGGTGCCGATCACCGCGCAGACGCTCGGCGTCATGCTCGCCGGCTGCATTCTCGGCGCAAAGCGCGGCGCGGCCGCCGTGCTGCTCGTGCTGCTGCTCGTGGCCATCGGCCTGCCGGTCCTGTCGGGCGGGCGCGGCGGCCTAGCCGTCTTTGCCGGCCCGACCGCCGGCTACCTCGTCGGCTGGTTCTTCGGCGCCTATGTCTGCGGCCTCATCGCCGAGCGCTTCGTGAAGGAAGACCAGCCGGAGCTGACCCAGTTCGCCGCCTTCCTCGGCGCCTCGATCGTCGGCGGCATCGCGGTCGTCTACCTCTTCGGCATTCCGTGGCTGGCCTATATGAGCGGCAAGGCCTTCTTCGAGACGGCCCTCGCCTCGATGGTCTTCGTGCCCGGCGACATCATCAAGGCCGGCGTCGCCATGCTGGCCGGCCGCGCGGTGCTTGCCGGCTATCCGCTGCTGCCGCAGCGCGCCTGAGCCGATGCCGCTTTCCGGCGCCCTCGAACGGCACGCCGCCGAAAACCCCTCGAACCCGGCCTTCCACCTGGAGGACCGGGTTCTTTCCTATGGTGCACTGGCGGCAACGGCCCGGCGGTTCCTTGCAGCCTTCTGCGATCTCGCGCCCGAAGGCCGCAGCACCATCGGGCCGAAAACCCGGCTGGTCGCGATCATGACCGGCAACCACGCGCTCTTTCCCGCCGCCTTTGCGGCCGCAACGGCCGGCATCCATTGCGCCGCCCTGATCGACCCGCACCTGCCGGAAGCCCAGCGTACACGCCTGATCGGCAAGATCGACCCCGACCTCGTCGTCACCGCCCACGGCGCCGATCTTGCCATCGAGAGCCGGCGCGACGGTGCGCGGCGGGTCATCGCCGAAAGCGCCGCGCTGGACACGCCCGTGCTGCCGGAAGGGGCCGACGACGACCCGTTCCTCATCGTTTTCACCTCGGGCACGACGGCCGATCCGAAGCCGATCATCCGCGACCGGCGCTCCTGGCGCGTCAGCCTTGCCACGGGCGCGCCCTTCTTCGGCATCGACCGGGCGCTGGACACCTATGCCCCCGGCCCCCTCGCCCATGGCCTTGCGCTCTATGCGATGACCGAGACGCTGCTTGCCGGCGGCGCCTTTCATTCCGCCGCGCATTTCGATCCGGATGCGGCGCTGGCAACGATCCGGGCCAACACCATCCGCCGCCTCGTCCTGGTGCCCACCATGCTGCGCCGGCTCGCCGCAGAGCCCCCGGCAACCGGCGTTGCCGCCATCACGATTGCCGGCGCGAAGCTGACGGCGACGGACCACGCCCTGTGCGCGGCGCACTTTCCCGCCGCGGCGCTGCGCGAATATTACGGCGCCTCCGAACTCGGCTTCGTCACTGTCGCCGCACCGGGCGATGCCGCCTCCTCCACCGCGGTCGGCAAGGCCTTTCCGGGTGTGAACATTGCCGTTCTGGACGCTGCCGGTAACCCGCTGCCAGCGGGAGAGACGGGCACGGTCTTCGTCGAAAGCCCGCTGGTCGCCACCGGCTATCTCGGACAGGGCGACGGGGCGGGACTCTCCCGCTTCGGCACATTGGCGACGGTCGGCGACCTCGGCTTCCTGGAGGCGGACGGCACGCTGCACCTCCTCGGCCGCTCCGGCGGCATGGTGCTGTCAGGCGGCAACAACATCTATCCTTCCGAAGTGGAGACGGCGCTGCGCGATACGGCCCTGGTGCGTGCCGCCCATGTCTTCGGCATCGAGCATGCCGATCTCGGCAGCGAGCTCGTTGCCGTGATCGAACCGGAACAGCCGGGCCTGACACCAAAGGCGCTGACGGCGGCGCTCTCGGCGCTTCTGCCGCGCTACAAGCAGCCGCGCCGCATCTGGCTGTGCCGCGCCATGCCCATGACGCCCTCCGGCAAGGTGGCAGCAAAGACCGTCCGGCAATGGGTGGCGGAGGAGAGCGATGCACTCGACCGTTTCCTCTGACCGCATTCCCGTCGTCGCCGCGGCCTTCCGCACGCCGATCGGCCGCATCGGCGGGTGGCTTTCGGCCATCGAGCCGGCCAGCCTCGCCGCGCCGCTCATCCGAAAAATCCTCGAGGAGACGGGACTGCCGCCGGATGCCGTTGACGACGTCATCCTCGGCAATGCCGCCAACAGCGCCGGCAATCTCGCGCGCCTTGCCGCGCTGGAGGCGGGCCTTCCGGTTTGCGTGCCCGGCATGACGATCGACCGGCAATGCGGCTCCGGGCTGGAGGCGATTACGCTGGCAGCGCGACTGGTGCAGGCAGGCGCCGGGCGCGTCTATCTTGCCGGCGGCACCGAGAGCACCAGCCGCGCGCATCTGCGCTTCCGTCCACCCTCAACGCCAGGCGGCGCGCCCGAGCCTCTCCGCCGCGCCCGCATGGCGCCGGATACGGTGGGCGATCCGGACATGGGCATCGCCGCCGAAAACGTCGCCGCCCATGCCGGCATCAGCCGGGAGCGGCAGGATCGCTTCGCGCTCGAAAGCCACCGCCGCGCCGTGGCGGCGCGCAAGGCCGGGCGCTTTGCCGGCGAGATCGTGCCGATCGTCACACCCACCGGCCCGGTCCCTGACGATGAATGCCCGCGCGAAAATACCTCGCTGGAAAAACTCGCCGCCCTGAAACCCGTCTTCCGTCCCGATGGAACGGTGACGGCGGGCAATGCGTGCCCGGTCAATGACGGGGCCGCCGTCGTGCTCGTCACCTCGCGCGCCGAGGCGCTAAGGCTGGGCCTGACGGTGCTGCTGGAAATCGTCGACAGCGCGGTCGCCGGCGTCGATCCGAACCTGCTCGGCCTTGGCCCCGTGCCGGCGATGCAAAAGCTCGCCGCGCGCCATCCCGGCCTTGACGCCGCGCGGGTCCCCTTCATCGAATTCAACGAGGCCTTCGCCTCCCAGGTGCTTGCCAGCCTCGATGCGCTGGGCATCGATCCTGCCGCCGTCAACCGCGAAGGCGGGGCGCTGGCGCTCGGCCACCCCTATGGAGCCTCCGGCGCCATCCTCGCCACGCGGCTGTTCGCGCAGATGCGGACGGCGGACGCGGGCACGGAGGGGCTCGCCATGATGGGCATTGGCGGCGGCATGGGAATCGTGACACTTTTCCGGAAATTGTGAGGGGGATTATGGGCGAGAAGATCTATTCCGGCGGCTGCCTGTGCGGCGCCATCCGTTTCGAGGCGACGGGCGTGGCGGAAAAGCCGCATACCTGCTCCTGCCGCTTCTGCCAGCAGCACACGGGGGCCCCGACCGCCGCCTGGGTGGAGTTTCCCGCCGGGCGCCTCGCCTGGACCGGCAGCGGCGGCAAGCCTGCCACCTGGCGCTCCTCCGACTATTCCAGCCGCGCCTTCTGCCCGGCCTGCGGCAGCTCCATCGGGGCGATCGACGACGAGCCTGTCGTGGCGCTGCTGATCGGCGGCTTCGACGATCCGGGCGATCCCGCGCTCATGCCGCAATACCATTCCTTCGAAGATTGCCGGCCCGGCTGGCTGAAGGTCGAGACCGCGTCAGGCGAGGAATGACTTCAGCCAGTCGCGCACCGGCTGCGGCACGTTGACGGGCTGGCGGCTTGCGGGATCGACGGCGACCCAGACGATCTCCAGGTCGGCGACCGGTGCGCCCTCCGCGGAGATCGCCACGGCAAAGCTCAGCGAGGTCGCGCCGATGCGCGTGACGGACACCTTGAAGCGGGCGCGGTCGTCAAGCCTCAGGCCGCGGTGAAAGGTGCAGCCGGACTTGCGCACGAAATAGACCGGATCACCGGCGCCTTCCGGCCGGTGCCGCCAGAGCCCGGCGACGGCCGCCTCGGCATGGGCATAGTAAGCGGCATTGTGCATGTGGCCGTGCATGTCTATATCGCGGAAGGGTATCCGGACTTCGCTGACCGTGATGTCTGCCGCCTGTTCCACGTCTTGTCCCGGGGTAAACCATGCTTCGTGCCGTTGTTAGAGCGTTCGGCGATCCCCGGCAAGTGATCCGCCTCGAGGAGGCCGAGCGCACGTCACCCGGTCCCGGCGACGTGGAGATCCGCATCCGCCGCGCGGCGATTAACCCGTCCGATCTCATTCCCGTCACCGGCGCCTATCGCAGCCGCACGACGCTGCCCTTCGTGCCCGGCTTCGAGGGCGTCGGGGAAGTCGCCGCCCTCGGCGCGGGCGTCACCGGATTTTCCATCGGCCAGCGCGTGCTGCCGATCGGCGCGAGCGGGTTGTGGCAACCCTTTCTGCTGCGCCCGGCCGACTGGTGTTTTGCCGTGCCGGACGACCTTTCCGACGAGGCCGCCGCGATGGCCTATGTGAACCCGCTCACCGCCTTCCAGCTGGTCGAGGCCGCCAGGACGCATTTCGGCGCGGTGGAGGGCCAGCGCGTCGGCGTGACGGCCGCCGCCTCCGCCATCGGGCGCATGCTGCTGGTGCTGCTGGCCGAGGCCGGCTTCCGGCCTGTCGCCCTCGTGCGCAGCCCGGCGAGCGCGACGCGGCTGGCGGAGACGTTTGCCGGCGAGATCGTTCCCCATGCCGCCCCGCCGCTCGATGCGGTGCTCGACGCGGTCGGCGGAGAGCCCGGCAATGCGCTGTTCCGGCAGATCCGCGACGGCGGCGCCTTCATCCAGTATGGCGCGCTGAGCGGCGCACAGCTCGACCCGGCGCTGGTGGCGAACCGGCGCGAGGCGGTGGCCTTCTCCTTCCTCTGGCTGCGCGGCTGGGTGCATTCGGCGCCGCGCGCGGCGATCGAAGCAGCCTTCGAACGCAGCTTTGCGGGCATCCGCGCCGGCTTTCTCGGCTCGGCCGTCGACCGCGTCTTCGCGCTTTCCGACCTTTCCGCCGCACTCGCCCGGCAGGACGATCCCGCGCGCGCCGGAAAACTGCTTCTTGCGCCCTGACGGTTGAAAAGCCGTGGACACCGGCCCATTTCCCGTGGACCTCGCGAACCGCAATGGGTAGCTTCCGGCCATGACGACGTGTCTCTTCGAGAACCCGATCTTCCTCGAGCACCATACGCCGGAGGGCCACCCGGAGCGGTCGGACCGCATCCGGGCGATCAATCTTGCGCTGGAGCACGAGCGCTTTTCGCCGCTCCTGCGCGAGAAGGCGCCGCAGGCGAACGAGGATTTCGTCCTGCTCGCCCATCCCGAGCGGCACCTCACCGCCGTCATGTCCGCCATGCCCGAGGAGGACATCGCCCAGGTCGAGGCCGATACCTATGCGAGCCCCGCGACGCTGCAGGCGGCACTGACCGGCATCGGCGGCGCCATCGCGGCGGTCGACGCCGTCTTCACCGGCAAGGCCGACAACGCCTTCGTCGCCGCCCGCCCGCCCGGCCACCACGCCGAACGCGACAAGGCGATGGGCTTCTGTTTCTTCAACAACGCCGCCATCGCCGCCCGCCATGCCCAGAAGGCGCACGGCGCCGAGCGCGTCGCCATCGTCGACTGGGACGTGCATCACGGCAACGGCACGCAGGACATCTTCTTCGACGATCCGTCCGTGCTGTTCTGCTCGACGCACCAGATGCCGCTCTATCCCGGCAGCGGCGCGAAGGACGAGACGGGCGCCGGCAACATCGTCAACGCGCCTCTTTCGATGAACGACGGCAGCGACCATTTCCGCGATGCCTTCAGGTCGCGCGTCCTGCCGCGCGTCGCCGATTTCCGGCCGGATGTCATCATCATCTCCGCCGGCTTCGACGCCCACCACCGTGACCCCCTGGCCCAGATCAACCTCGTTGCCGACGATTTCGACTGGGCGACCGCCAAGCTGATGGAGCTTTCCGAAAAATCGGCGAACAACCGGGTGGTCAGCCTGCTGGAAGGCGGCTACGACCTCACGGGCCTCGCCGAATCCGCCGCCACCCATATCTACCGCCTGATGAGAGGCTGACCATGACCAACGCCACCACCCCCGACGTCTCCGCCCTCTCCTTCGAACAGGCCGTGGAGGAGCTGGAAAAGATCGTCGCCGCCCTCGAGCGCGGCGACGTGCCGCTCGACCGCTCCATCGAGATTTACGAACGCGGCGAGGCGCTGAAGAAGCATTGCGAGACGCTCCTCTCGGCCGCCGAGAACCGCATCGAAAAGATCCGCCTCGACCGCGCCGGCAAGCCGCAGGGCACCGAGCCGCTCGACGGGGCATGAGCCTCTAGTCCGGCGCCGTCCCTGCCTCTGGAAAAATCCCCGTGAGCAGGGAGGCGCATTGCGCCGCTCGCGAGGCGGGGCGGTACTCCCCGACATCGGCAAGCAGCCGAACCCGGCGACACACCGTCAACGCCCGCCGCCCTATCCACGCCCCTCCCCGCCCGCTAGCATGCGGGTCACACGGCAACGACAGGAGGGCGCCATGAGTTTCTTTCCCGGAAAGGACCCGGAGGCCGGCGATGCGGCGGCGTGCGATGCGCTGGAGCATCTGATCATTCCGCGCACGAGCGATATCGGCGGGCTGGAAGTGCGGCGGGCGCTGCCGACGGCCAAGCGCCGGCTCGTCGGGCCGTTCATCTTCTTCGACCGCATGGGCCCGGCGCTGCTGCGCGCGGGTGAGGCCATCGACGTCAAGCCACATCCGCATATCGGGCTGTCCACCGTCACCTATCTCTTCGACGGCGAGATCAAGCACCGCGACAGCCTCGGCACCGAAATGGTCATCGCGCCCGGCGACGTGAACCTGATGACGGCAGGGCGCGGCATCGTGCATTCGGAGCGCTCGCCGGAGAACCTGCGCGGCAAGCCGCAGTCGATTTCCGGCCTGCAGACCTGGCTTGCGCTGCCGGACAGCCACGAGGAGATTGCCCCCGTCTTCGCCCACACGACCAAGGCGGAGCTTCCTGCCTTTTCGGCGGACGGCATCACCGGACGCACCATCATCGGCTCCTACGAGGGCTATGCATCGCCGGTCGCCGTGCCGACGCAGACGCTCTACACCGACCTGACGCTGGCGCCCGGCACCGCCGCACCGCTTGCGGCAGACTGGGAGGAGCGGGCGGTCTACGTACTGTCCGGCACGCTGGATGTCGCCGGCGACGTCTTTGCACCCGACCAACTGCTCGTCTTCCGTCCCGGCGATGCGATCACGCTGAAGGCCGGCCCGCAGGGCTGTCACATCATGCTCTTCGGCGGCGCGGCGCTCGGCTCGAAACGCTATATCTGGTGGAACTTCGTCTCCTCCTCTAAGGAGCGCATCGAGCAGGCCAAGGAGGAATGGCGCACCGGTCGCTTCGACATAGTACCCGGTGACGAGGAGGAGTTCACACCGCTGCCGGCCAGCTGACCTATAGATGAGCGGGCATATGTTCGCGTGAGCCGAGCCGATGGTTTTCGGCTCCTCGTGCCCATCTTGACTTATTCATAGCCATACAGCTATAGGAAATCCATAGCTATCGAGGTATGGATCAACGTGGCCGAAGCACACGACGCGCTCTTCCGCACGCTTGCGGATCCCACCCGCCGGGCGCTGTTCGAGCGACTGTGCCGCGAGGGGGAGAAGACGGTGGGGGCGCTGACGGCGCAGGCCGGCGTTTCCCAGCCGGTCGTTTCCAAACATCTTGCCCTGCTCAAGCAGGCGGGCCTGGTGCGCGACCGGCACGAGGGCCGGCAGACGCATTACAGCGCACAGCTCGATGCACTCGCCCCGCTCGTCGACTGGACGAGCCAGATGGCCGGCTTCTGGCAGAGCCGGTTCGATCGCCTGGAAGACCTCCTGAAGAGAATGGATCAATGACAGAAACGCTTTCCGTCGTCCTGGAACGGCAAATTCCCCATCCGCCGGAAAAGATCTGGCGCGCGCTGACCCAGCCCCATCTCATCGCCGAATGGCTGATGGAGACCGATTTTGCGGCCAGTGTCGGTCACCGCTTCGATTTCCGGGCGGAATGGGGCTCGGTGAACTGCGAGGTGCTGGAGGTCGAGCCGCACCGCAGCCTTTCCTACACCTGGGGCGATTCGCGCCTGAAGAGCGTCGTCACCTGGACGCTGACGCCGGTCGGCGCAGGCACGACCCTGCGCATGGAACAGACCGGCTTCAAGCCGGACCAGCCACGTTACTTCCAGGGCGCGCAGGCCGGCTGGCCGCGGTTCCTCGACAATCTCGACCGCGTCCTGAGCGATCTGGACTGATCGGCGGGCACCCCCTTCACCGTTGCGAGGAGGCAACCATGAACTGGAACATACGGATCCGGCAGATACACCGCTGGCTCTCGATCGTCTTCACCGTCGCCGTGCTGATCAACATCGCGGCCATGACGCAGGAGAACCCGGCCCTCTGGATCGGCCTTCTCGCGCTCTTTCCGCTCATCCTGCTGCTCGCAAGCGGGCTCTATCTCTTCGCCCTGCCCTATCTGGCGCGGCGACGCAGCCCGGAGGGCCTGCGATGACCGGGGACCCCAAACTCCTTTCCGGTGGCAATCCGCAGATCGCCAAAGGTTATGGCGACGGCCCGATCCAGGCCTATATCGCGGCGATGCCGGGCTGGAAGAGCGATGTCGGCCGCAAGCTCGACGCGCTGATCGCGAAGGCAGTGCCCGACGTCCACAAGGCCGTGAAATGGAACTCGCCGTTCTATGGCATCGAGGGAGACGGCTGGTTTCTCAGCTACCATTGCTTTGCGAAATACATCAAGCTGACCTTCTTTCGCGGCACGTCACTCGATCCGGTGCCGCCGGTCGCCTCGAAAACCCCTGAAACGCGCTATTTCCATATCCAGGAGGGCGACGATCTCGACAAGACGCCGCTTGCCGACTGGATCGCGCAGGCGAGCCGGCTGCCGGGCGAGCGCCTGTGACGAAGGAGACGACGACCATGGACGAGACGAAAAGCGAGACGGCCACCCCTTCCGCGCAGATCGACGCGCGCATTGCCGAACTTGCCGACTGGCGGGGCGAAACGCTCGCCCGGCTGCGCGCGCTGGTCAAGGCGGCCGACCCCGATATCGTCGAGGAATGGAAATGGCGTGGCGTGCCGATCTGGGAGCATGACGGCATCGTCTGCACCGGGGAGACCTACAAGGCCGTCGTGAAGATGACCTTTGCCAAGGGCGCCGCACTGGAGGACCCGGCAGGCCTCTTCAATTCCAGCCTGGAGGGCAATACCCGTCGCGCCATCGACTTCCGCGAGGGCGAGGCCATCCGCGAGGACGCCCTGAAGGCGCTCATCCGCACCGCGGTGGCGCTGAACCAGGCTTCCCGCGCCAAGCCGCGGGCGAAAAGGGCCTAGGGGAATCACGACAGCGTGACTGCGGGCACCTCGTGTCCGCAAAATGCCCCAATTGCCCGGGAGAACGCGGGAATGCGTCGGTTTGCGCGGTATCAATCCGGCGAAATACGCTCTAGACTTGCTGAAACGGTTGAAATCGCGCGCCGCATTCTGCATGTGACAGGTGAGCGCGGCATGAGACCGCATGTCCGGGCCGGGTTCCGCAACGGAGCCAGGGCACACGGGCGAGAACACGAGGCATGAGAGTGACCCAAGCACCCGCCACCCCCCTGCTCGACAAGGTTCGCATTCCCGCGGACCTGAAGGCCGTGGACGACCGTGACCTGCCGCAGCTTGCCAGCGAACTGCGCGCCGAAATGGTCGATGCCGTCTCGCGCACCGGTGGACATCTGGGTGCTGGCCTTGGCGTGGTGGAGCTGACCATCGCCATCCACAAGGTCTTCGACACGCCGAAGGACCGGCTGATCTTCGACGTCGGCCACCAGTGCTATCCGCACAAGATCCTTACCGGCCGGCGCGAGCGCATCCGCACGCTGCGCCAGGAGGACGGCCTGTCCGGCTTCACCCGACGCGCAGAGAGCGAATACGACCCCTTCGGCGCGGCGCATTCCTCGACGTCGATTTCCGCCGGCCTCGGCATGGCCGTCGCAGCCGACCTTTCCGGCGAGCACCGCAACGTCATCGCCGTCATCGGCGACGGCGCGATGTCCGCCGGCATGGCCTATGAAGCGCTGAACAATGCCGGTGCGCTCGATGCCCGCCTCATCGTCATCCTCAACGACAACGACATGTCGATCGCCCCGCCGACCGGCGCGATGAGCGCCTATCTCGCACGCCTCGCCTCCGGGCGCACCTATATGGGCTTCCGCGATCTCGGCAAGAAACTGACGGCCTATCTCGGCAAGAAGGTCGATCGGGCGATCACCCGCGCCGTGGAGCACGCGCGCGGTTATGTCACCGGCGGCACGCTGTTCGAGGAGATGGGTTTCTACCATATCGGCCCGATCGACGGCCATTCCTTCGAGCATCTTCTGCCCGTGCTGCGCAATGTGCGCGACAATTCCAAGGGCCCGGTGCTGATCCACGTCGTTACCCAGAAGGGCAAGGGCTATCCGCCGGCGGAAGCTGCCGCCGACAAGTATCACGGCGTCAACACCTTCGACGTCATCACCGGCACGCAGGCGAAGGCAAAGCCGAACGCCCCCGCCTATACCTCCGTCTTCGCCGAGGCGCTGGTGCAGGAGGCGGGCTTCGACGAGAAGATCCTCGCCATCACCGCCGCCATGCCGTCCGGCACCGGGCTCGACAAGTTCGCCAAGGCCTATCCGGCCCGCATCTTCGATGTCGGCATTGCCGAGCAGCATGCCGTGACCTTTGCGGCCGGCCTTGCCTCCGAAGGCTACAAGCCGTTCTGCGCGCTCTATTCCACCTTCCTGCAGCGCGGCTACGACCAGGTGGTGCATGACGTCGCCATCCAGGGCCTGCCCGTGCGCTTCCCGATCGACCGCGCCGGTTTCGTCGGCGCCGACGGGCCGACCCATGCCGGCTCGTTCGACACGACCTATCTCGCCACCCTGCCCGGTTTCGTGGTGATGGCAGCCGCCGACGAGGCGGAACTGAAGCATATGGTGCGCACCGCCGCCGCCTATGACGAGGGCCCGCTCTCCTTCCGCTATCCGCGCGGCGAGGGCGTCGGCGTCGACATGCCTGTTCGCGGCGAGATTCTTCAGATCGGCAAGGGCCGCGTCGTCAAGCAGGGCTCCAAGGTGGCTCTCCTCTCCTTCGGCACGCGACTGGCCGACTGTTTGCTCGCCGCCGAGGACCTCGATGCGGCCGGCCTGTCCACGACGGTCGCCGATGCGCGCTTCGCCAAGCCGCTCGACCACGACCTGATCCGCCAGCTTGCCCGCCACCACGAGGTGCTGATCACCATCGAGGAAGGCGCCATCGGCGGTTTCGGCAGCCATGTGTTGCAGTTCCTGGCGCTCGAAGGCCTGCTCGACCATGGTCTGAAGGTGCGCCCGATGGTGCTGCCGGATATCTGGATGGAACAGGCCAAGCCCGAGGCGATGTATGCCAAGGCGGGCCTCGACCGTGCCGGCATCGTCTCCACGGTCTTCCAGGCCCTCGGCCAGAAGGCTGTCGGCGTGGGCGTCGCCGGCTGATCTCCGCGGCGTTTCCGCTGTTTCCGGCAGCGCAAAACGCTCTCACGCACTGTTTTAAAGAAAGTGCGGCGCAATCTGCGCCGCACGTTTGCGGGGATTGCCCTATTGGCTGCCCAGGATGCGGCCCGCCGCAGCCTGAAGGGCCTTGGCGTCGATGTCCATCGCCCGCAAGGCACGGGCCGCAACGCCATGCGGCATGGCGGCAACGATCGCAACGACATGGGCGCCAAGCAGCGGGTTGTGGCTGTCCCGCCCTTCCGCCAGCGTCTGCATGACCGCCTTGCCGGAGGGCGCGGCGTCGAAGACGGCATGCTGCGCGGGTGCCGGCTCGGGTTCCGTCAGGCCCGCGGCAAGCCCGGCGGGGAGCCCCAGCATTTTCAGCGCATCCGCATATTGGCGCGCGATGGCGGGACGAAACGCATCGGGATCGGCGCCGATCGCCTCGAAGGCGCGGCGGGCGGTGCCATCCGGCAGATCGAGCGCCGCGAGCAGGAAATGCTCCGCGCCGGGCTCCTTCTGCTGGTCCTGCCTTGCATGCTGTTCCGCCTGTTCACAAAGGGCCTTGATCGTGCCCATGCTTTGAAAGCGTTCCTTGATCCGGTCGAACACAAAACCTCCTATGCGGGATCGTCACCCGCGGCGATATCCGAAAGCCGCTTGTGGGCGGCCTGTTTGGTGACGCCGAGCGCCTGCGCGATGCGCGCCCACGACCAGCCCTGCTTCAAGGCCGATCGCACCGCCCGCCGCTCCAGCCCGTCCGCGAGGCGACGAAGCGCAATCACCGCCGCAAAGGCGTTTTCCGGATCCTCGGGATCGGGCAGCTTTTCGAGATCGACCATATGTCAACTTTAGTTGACGATTCGACATCCGTCAACCAAGGTTGACGCAGGAGATGCCGGCTATGTGCGGCTTGGCTTCAGGAGCAGGATACCGGCCCCCGTTTCCGGCATTGCCTCCACCATCTTTCAGACCCTCCGCCGGACGGCTGTCAGGGTGGGCGCCGCGAATAGTCGCATCTCCGCCCTCAGTCTCCCGCTGAAAACAAAACGCCCCGGCGGATGGGCCGGGGCGCTTTCCTGTCGTTCAGGCAGAGGTCAGAATTCGGTCCATTCCTGCGCGAGGGCCGTGTTGCCGCGGGAGACCGCCACCGGCCGGTGACCTGGGCGCGCGGCCGTCTCCATCGTGCGGTGCATGGCCCGGAGTTCGCGCGCCGCGCCAGGCAGGACGAAGCGAGAAATCTGATCGCGCAGGCGCACCGCCTCGTTGGCAAGCGATGCGCTGGCAGCATTCGCCTCCTCGACCATGGCGGCATTGCGCTGCGTGACCTGGTCCATCTGGTTGACGGCCGTGTTCACCTCGCTGAGGCCGACGGACTGCTCGCGGGCGGAAATCGCAATGGCATCCATGTGCTGGTTGATGGTGGCGACATGCATGCCGATCGCCTCCAGCGAAGCACCCGTATCCTGTACCAGCCGCACGCCGCCCTCCACTTCGGCGGCCGAATTGCGGATCAGCTCCTTGATCTCGCGTGCTGCCTGCGCCGAGCGCTGTGCAAGTTCCCGCACCTCCTGCGCCACGACGGCGAAACCCTTACCGGCCTCGCCCGCGCGCGCCGCCTCGACACCCGCATTGAGAGCGAGCAGGTTGGTCTGGAAGGCGATCTCGTCGATGACGCCGAGAATGTTGGAAATCCTGCTGGACGACGTCTCGATGCGCTTCATCGCCTCGACCGCGCCGGCAACGATCTCGCCGGATTTCAGAGCGCTGCGGTTCGCCTCGCTGGCGACGCTGCGCGCCTCTTCCGCCCGCTTCGTCGAACTCGCGACATTGGCCGTGATCTCGTCGAGTGCTGCGGCCGTTTCCTCCAGCGAGGCGGCCTGTTGCTCCGTACGCTTGGAGAGATCGTCGGCGCTCTCGCTGATCTCGCGCGAACCGTCGTCGATGGAGGTGCTGGAGAGCGCGACGGAGCCGAGCGTTTCGCCAAGCTGCGCGACGGCCGAATTCAGGTCATGGCGCAGCTGTTCGAAATCGGGCGCGAAGGGTTCGGTCAGCTGGAAGCTGAGATCGCCGGACGCAAGGCGGCGCAGGCCGCCGGCAAGCCCCGAGGTGGCCTGCTGCAGACGCGCCTGCGCCGAAGCTTCGGCCTCGTCCTGCAGGCGGACACGCTCGGCCTCGGCACGAGAACGGTTCTCCGCGGCTTCCGCTTCCAGACGGCGATTGGCGATGGCCGCCTGACGGAAAACCTCGACCGCGCTGGCCATCTGGCCGATTTCATCCCGGCGGCTGGCGAAAGGGATGGCCGAGGCGGTGTCACCGCCGGCAAGTTGCGTCATCGCCTTTGTGGTGGCGACGATCGGGCGGGAAATCGAACGGCCGATGAGAAGGACCGTGGCGGCGATCGCCGCGATGGCCGCAAGGATCGCGGCGATCGCGATCCTGTGCGTCGTCTCCAGGGCGCTTGCGCTTTCCGACTCGGCCTTCGCCTTGTCCGAGGCGATGGCGGCCGATACCCGGTCGAAGAACGGCTCGACGGCGGCAAAGGCCCCGGAGACACCGGCGCCGGCTGCAGCCTCGGTCTCGGCAATCGCCGCATAGTCCTCGAAAGCCTTGCCGTAGGTGTCCAGCGCCTTGAGGACGGTCGCCTGGTTTGCGGCACCGCCGAACCTGTCCACCGGCGCGCTGGCAAAAGCCGCGCGCTCCTCGGCATGCCTGGCGACGTACTTCGCGTCGCGGCGCATGATGAAGTCCTTCTCGTGGCGGCGCATCATCAGCATGCTGGCCTGGAGGCCCTTGTCGTCGACGGTCTTCAGCAGCTCCTCGATCGAATGCACGGCCGACCGCATGGCGCCTTCCCGCCCGGACGACGGATCAAGCCCGAGCGCAATGCTCGCATCGGCGAGCGTTGCGAAACTCTTGCGGTAGGCCGCATACCCTTCCGAGATCGCCTGGAGGTCCGCACGGGTCGCCGGCGCTTCGATGAGGCCGTCGAGCGTGGCAAGCGTCTTCTCCGCCCGCGCGGAAATCTCCTTGTGGGCGGCGGTGTATTTCTCGTCCCGTCGCAGCAGGAAATCCTTCTCCGCCCGCCGGTTCTGCAGGAACTCGGTCTCCAGCACCCGCAGCTGCGCGTCGGCGCTGCGATGGCGCTCGACGGTAACGCGGTAGTCGTCGGAGATGCGCTTTTCGACTTCGAAAATGCCGACGATGAGAAGGATGCCCGCGACAGCAATCGGCGCCATCAGGCCGATGCGGTGTGACAGACGAAGGGTCATGCATGCTCCTTGCGCCCGCACCGGGCGGGCCGCTCGTTCATGGGAATTTGTGGATGCCCCCTGCTCGGGAGTCATAGGGCAAAGCGCCGTCGTCATGCCGGCTTATGCTTAACAAATGCTAATTGTCATAATTTAAGGAGCGATGAATATAGCTCAACAGTTTTAGGGTTTTCATCTGTTCCAGCGAGCCTTGCCGGGCGCAACACACCGTATGGGGCTTGCCACCCGGGGCGTGAGGCGTCATGAGAGGCGATGTCCCAAACTACAGAAACCATCCGCCTCGACCAGCTCCTGCTGAATGCCGGCCTTGTCGCCAGCCGCTCGCGGGCGCGCGACGCCATCACGCGCGGCACCGTGCGCGTCAACGGCCGCGTCGTCACCAAGCCGAGTTCGAGCTTTTCCCCCTCCGTCACCATCGAGATCGACGATCCCGCCCAGGCCTATGTCTCGCGCGCGGCGCTGAAACTGAAGGCCGCGCTGGAGACCTTCGGGTTCGATCCCGCGGGCCTTGACTGCCTCGACATCGGCGCCTCCACCGGCGGCTTCACCGAGATCCTGCTGGAGCGCGGCGCGAGCCACGTCGTCGCGGTCGACGTGGGCCACGACCAGCTTCACCCGCGGCTCATGGCGGATGCCCGCGTCACCAGCCACGAGGGCCTCAACGCCCGCGTGCTCGATGCGGACCATCTCGACGATCGTACCATCGGCGGCGTCGTCTCCGACGTTTCCTTCATCTCGCTGAAACTGGCGCTGCCGCCGGCCCTCTCGCTCGCCGAGCCCGGCGCCTTCTGCGTGCTGCTCGTCAAGCCGCAGTTCGAGGCCGGACGCGAGGCGATCAGCAAGGCGGGCCTGCTGAAAGACCCGGACAGCGCGCCGGCTGTTGCGGCCGAACTGGAGCGCTGGCTCGTCGAGGACATGGGCTGGCAGAGCCTCGGCCTCATTCCCTCACCGATCGCCGGCGGCGACGGAAATGTGGAGTTTCTTCTGGGAGGCCGCAAGCCATGACGACGGAAACGCTCACCATCGCCCGGCTCGGCAGCGGCGGCGACGGCATTGCGGAGGCAGCCGGTGGCCCGGTCTACGTGCCCTTCACCCTGCCGGGCGAGACGGTCGCCGTCGCGCGGGTCAAGAACCACGGCACGGTCATGTCCATGTCGGTCGCCTCGCCCGAGCGGGTGGAACCGGCCTGCGCACATTTCGGCCCCGACGGCAAGAACGGCACCTGCGGCGGCTGCACGCTGCAACACGCCTCCGATGCGCTCTACCACGACTTCAAGCGCGACCTCGTCGTTCATGCTTTGAAGAGCAAGGGCCTGACGCCCGAGGTCGCCCCGCTCGTCATCGCCCGGCCGGGTGAACGCCGCCGCGTCGTCTTCACCGCACGCCGGACGGAAAAGGAGATGCTGCTCGGCTTCAACCAGGCCGGCAGCCACCACATCGTCTCCATCGACCACTGTCCGATTTCGAGCGACGGCATCATGTCCATGCTGGAGGCGATCCGCCGGGTGGCCGCCGCCATCGCCACCTCGGCCGAGCCCTTCCGCGTAACCGTGCTCGAAACCCTTTCCGGCCTCGACCTTGCCTTCGAGGGCGTGAAGAAGGTGGGCGACAAGGAGCGGCGCGCCGTTACCCAATGCGTCCTGTCACTGCGCGGCATTGCCCGGGTTTCCAGCGACGGCGAAATCCTCATCGAGCCGCAGAAGCCGGTGATCGATTTCTCCGGCGTGCGCGTCTTCCCGCCCGCCGGCGGCTTCACCCAGGCGACGAAGCCGGCCGAGGACGCCATGGCCGAGCTGGTGCTGGACGCGCTCGGCAAGGCCAAGCGCGTCGCCGATCTCTTCGCCGGCTCCGGCACCTTCGCACTGCGTATCGCCCGGCAGGCCAAGATGCATGCGGTGGAAGGCGAGGAAAAGGCGCTGAAGGCGCTCGACCAGGCCGCACGCAACACGCAGGGCCTGAAGCCGGTGACGGTGGAGCGGCGCGATCTCTTCCGCCGCCCGCTGATGGCCTCCGAGCTGAAGGTGTTCGACGCCGTGGTCTTCGATCCGCCGCGCGCCGGGGCGGAGGACCAGTGCAAGGAGCTTGCCCGCTCCGGCGTCAAGACCATTGTCGCCGTCTCGTGCAATCCCGTGAGCCTTGCCCGCGACCTCGCGATCCTCACCGCCGCCGGCTACCGCATCCGCCTCGTGACACCGATCGACCAGTTCCTCTGGTCGGCCCATGTCGAGGCGGTGGCGGTGCTGGAGAAGTAGGCCTCGTTCAATCGACCTGCGTGGCGAACACCCCGCCATCGTCCGCGTCCAGCACGATGGAGAGGGAAACGTGGCGCGGGCGCGTGACGGCGAAGAGCACGGCTTCGACCACATCCCGCGTGGTGCCGCGCGCGCCCTTCGCCCGCTCGGCCACCGCAGCCCATTCCGGCGAACCCGGCTGAACGTCATCGAGATAGGGCGGGTGCACCACGATGGAGCGCAGGGGCGTTCCCGCCAGCATCTGCTGCAGCCCCTCCGCGATGGCAGCCTGGGCACGCTTTGCGGCGTAGAAGGGTACGGACACATCCCGCATGAGCGCATTCGGCAAGCCGCTGATCGAGCCGATCGTCACGATGTCCGGATGGCTGGACTGCCGCAGCAGCGGCAAGAGGCCCTGCGTGAACAGAAACGTACCGGTAACGGCGGAATTGACGGTGCTCAGCACGTCTTCCGCCGTGTGCGGCTCGTCGCTCGCCCCCAGCCACATCGCGCCGTTGTTCACGAGGAGATCGACACCACGCTGCAACCGGTTGATCGCCTCGACGCCGCGCTGCACGCTTTCGCTGCTGGCAAGGTCGACCTCGATGCAGGTCGGACGGGCGCCCGTTGCCTGCCAGACGGTCTCCGCGACGCGCTCAACCGCCGCCAGGGTGCGACCGCACAGGATGAGCTCGCACCCCGCTTGCGCAAGGGACATTGCAAGCGCCGCTCCCAAGCCGCGGCCCGCGCCGGTGATGACGGCCGTACGTCCCTGTAATTCAACCATTTTCTGCCTCTGCTATCTGAACTGCGTTCGGGTCGCCTATAGATGGAGCGCCATCGGCCGCACGGCAAGAAGTGGCCAGAAAAGAGAAAGGCCCGGGATCCCTCCCGGGCCTTTCCATGGTTCCCTATGCCTCAAGCCGCGCGGCGTGCCGGCGTTGCGGCGTAGCCGGCACCGCCCGAGCCAAGCTTGAACTGGGCGAGCAGCGCGGACAGTGCGGCTGCCTCGCCGGCAAGGCCGTGGCTGGCGGCAGTCTGCTCCTCCACCATGGCGGCATTCTGCTGCGTGCCCTGGTCCATCGTGTTGACCGCAGTGTTGATCTCCTGCAGACCCGTCGACTGTTCGCGCGCGGCAAGCACGATGGCGTTCACATGGCCGTTGATCTCCTGCACCTCGCGCACGATGGCTTCCAGCGCGGCGCCCGT